>JBJTWL010000114.1:0-26032 GCA_046081745.1 Flavobacteriales bacterium
GGGAACCTATTCGGTGGTTATTACCGATGGAAATGGATGTACAGGAAATTTCTCTACCTCACTGACCCAAGGAACTGCAATTACCGCTACTTCTACCAATACCAACATTAATTGCAATGGCGCTTCTACTGGAGCTATTAATCTTTCCCCTGCCGGTGGAAATGGATCCTACACGTTCTTGTGGTCGAACAATGCTACCACCGAAGACCTAAGTGGACTTGCGGCGGGAACCTATTCGGTGGTGATTACTGACGGTAATGGATGTACAGGGAATTTCTCTACCTCACTGACCCAAGGAACTGCAATTACCGCTACTTCTACCAATACCAACATTAATTGCAATGGTGGTTTAACTGGTGCTATAGATCTTACCTCAACCGGGGGAACTGGTTCTTACACTTATCTTTGGTCAACCAATGCAACATCTGAAGACCTAACATCGCTTGCTGCAGGAAATTACTCCGTAATAATTACCGATGGCGCAGGTTGTACCGGTAGTTATACAACTACCTTGACGCAACCTACAGCCTTGGTACTATCTTCAGCGGTTACCAACATCGATTGCAATGGAAATTCAACAGGAAGTATTGACTTAAGTGTTTCAGGCGGAACCAGTCCATATACTTTTATTTGGTCTAATAATTCGACCAGCGAAGATTTGAATGCAATTTCCGCGGGAATATACAATGTTACGGTTACTGATTTAAATGGATGTATTGGCCAGCTGAGTGCAACGGTTTCCCAACCGGTATCAGGATTAAGCATCTCAAATGTGAACACCAATATCGATTGTAATGGGGCTACTACTGGAGCCATTGATATTACGGTAAATGGTGGAACAGGACCTTTCACTTATTTATGGAACAATGGCAGTACGATAGAAGATTTAGCTGCTGTTGCCGCTGGTAATTATTCTGTTACAGTAACGGATAATAATGGATGTCAAATAATTTTGAATACGAGTTTATCTCAACCCAATGCTATAGTGATTAACTCTTCTATTGTTGATGTATTATGTAATGGTTTTTCAACAGGAGTAATTGATGTGACCGTAACGGGAGGTATCAGTCCGTACGCCTTTTCATGGTCCAATGGAGCAGCTACGGAAGATTTAAACGGTGTGGTTGCTGGTACCTATTTTCTCACCGTAACAGATGTCAACGATTGTGCTCAACCAGCCACATTAACCATTAATGAACCAGGGCAGTTAACCCTATCCAAATCGAGTATTAACGTAAGCTGCAACGGTTTATCCGATGGTTCTGTTGATATTACGGTTTCCGGGGGTATTAATCCCTACACGTTCTCATGGAACGACGGTAGTGTGACGGAGGATTTAACCAATGTTCCTGCAGGCACGTATACACTAACCGTTACCGATGGAAACGGGTGTGTTGCCTCTACCACGTCGGTGATAACTGAACCTTCGGCCATCAGTACTACAACCTCCTCTACTCCTGCCTCTTGTAATCCCGATGGTTCGGCAAGCGTTACCGCCTCTGGTGGGGTTCCAGGGTACACCTATTTATGGTCGAACGGTGCCACTACCAATTCCATCACAGGGGTTGCTGCCGGAAATTACACCGTCAATGTTACCGATGCTAATTCGTGTACCGTGTCTGCTTTGGTTACCATCGCTCAAACTTCGGCATTAACGGCTTCGGCGAGCCTTAATACCCCAGTGGCTTGTAACGGCGGAACAGCAGTCGTAAATGTTACTGCTTCAGGCGGAACAGCGCCCTTATCGGGAATTGGGTCTTTTACCGTTTCTGCAGGAAACCAATCCTTTACTGTAACCGACGCGAATGGATGTGCCGTAGTGGCTACTATTAACGTTACAGAACCCGCGGTATTAACGGCTACAGCCAATGGATCCAACATTACATGTAATGGTGCAAACGATGGGATTTTAGCTGCGAACATCAATGGAGGGACTGCTGGATATTCCTATTCTTGGTCCAATGGACAAAGTACAAATACCATAACTAATTTAACCCCCGGAAGTTATAATTTGACCGTAACAGATGCTAATGGTTGTGTTGCAACCGCCAGTGGAAATATAGCGGAACCAACCGCCATAGTAGCATCAAATACAACGGTTAATGTAAGCTGTAATGGCGCTCAGGATGGATCCATAGATTTAACAGTTTCTGGGGGTACTCCAGGCTATACCTTTTTATGGAATGACCCTAATAATACAAGTTCAGAAGATCTTTCCAATGCATCGGCAGGAACGTATACCGTTCTAATTACCGATAACAATAATTGTTTATTAAGCTACAATGTTTCGCTGACCCAACCGAACGCACTCCTTGCAAATTCAAATGTAACCACTCCAATAGTAGTGAACGGTGGAACAGGGGTTATAACGGTAGGTGCCAATGGTGGTATACCGAGCTACACTGGGACTGGAACATACACGGTAACTTCAGGCACCTATACCTATACCGTAACGGACGCGAATGGATGTTCAAGTTCAACTACAATTACCATTACGGAACCAAACGCATTACAGGCTACTGCAACGATTACTTCCAACATTCTTTGCAATGGCGGAACTGGAATTATTGATATCAATGGCGTGGGCGGCATTGCTCCTTACACTGGAATTGGTCCTAATGTCGTTGTAGCTGGAACTTATACTTACACCATTACCGATGCAGGAAATGCGACGGCAAACATTACAATAACGATTACAGAACCCTCGCCTCTTACGGCCACCATTTCCTCGTCAAACATAACCTGTAATGGCGCCAATAACGGTACAGCGACCGTTACCGCTTCCGGTGGAACTGCTCCCTACACCTACTTATGGAGCAATGGCCCAACCTCTGCAAACGTCTCCAACCTTGCTCCTGGAACCTATTCTGTATTTGTCACCGATGCCAATGGATGTGCTGCTTCGGCTAATGTGACCATCACTGAACCCACACCATTGGCTGCAAACATTACCTCAACAGATGTTACATGTAATGGGTTGAATAATGGTACCGCAAGTGTAATAGCATCCGGCGGGTCGGCTCCATATACCTACTTGTGGAATAACAACGCGACCTCTACAACCGTGTCGAACCTGTCTCCTGGAAATTATACGGTAACCGTTACCGATGCCAATGGATGTACAACCTCAGCGAACGTGACCATTTCTCAACCCGTCCTGTTGACTTCAAGTACCACATCTACCGATGTCACATGCAACGGGTTGAACAATGGAACGGCTTCTGTTACCGCTTCTGGTGGAACTGCTCCATACACCTACTTATGGAGCAATGGCCCAACATCTGCAAACGTCTCCAACCTTGCTCCGGGAACCTATTCTGTCGTTGTCACCGATGCCAATGGATGTACTGCTTCTGCCAACGTGACTATTTCTCAACCAGTCCTTTTGACTGCAACAACCTCTTCAACCAACATTTCATGCAACGGTTTGAACAATGGAACGGCCTCCGTTACGGCCTCCGGCGGGACAGCGCCTTATTCCTATTTATGGAATAACAACTCGACCTTCGCAACCGTGGCGAACCTTGCTCCTGGAAATTATTCCGTTACGGTAACCGATGCCAATGGATGTACTGTTTCGGCCAATGTGAACATTACTGAACCTGCAATCCTTGGTGCAAATACCGCTTCAACCAACGTTTCATGCAACGGTTTGAACAATGGATCTGCTGCCGTTACCGCTTCTGGTGGAACTGCTCCGTATACCTATTTATGGAATAACAATGCCACCTCCGCAACGGTGTCAAACCTGGCTCCTGGAAATTATACGGTAACCATCACCGATGCCAACGGATGTACTGTTTCGGGTAACGTAACCATTACTCAACCTACCGTCCTTGCTGCAAGTGCCACTTCGACCAACGTAACCTGTAACGGTTTGAACAATGGAACGGCCAATGTAACAGCATCTGGCGGAACAGCTCCTTACACGTATTTATGGAATAACAATGCCACCTCCGCAACGGCATCAAACCTAGCTCCTGGAAATTATACGGTAACCGTTACCGATGCCAATGGATGTACAACTTCAGCGAACGCGACCATTTCTCAACCATCCCTTTTGACGGTAACAACCTCTTCAACCAACGTTACGTGTAATGGTCAGAACAATGGTACTGCAACCGGAATTCCAGCAGGAGGTATTTCACCCTATACCTTCTTGTGGTCTAATAATCAAACGACAACCAGTATTACCAACTTACTCCCTGGCAATTATTCCGTTACCATCACCGACGCCAACAATTGTACAACTAACGCATCCGTTACAATCACTCAACCGGCAATATTAACAGCCAATTCAGCCGTAAATACACCTATATTATGTTATGGTGGTTCAGCAACCATTACGGTGACGGCCATCGGAGGAACAAGTCCTTATACAAATACAGGAAACTACACGGTAAATGCCGGAACGTACACCTACACCGTAAACGACGTTAATGGTTGCCTTGCCCAAACGACTCTTATCGTCAATCAACCCAATGCATTAACTGCAAATTCAACCGTATCCCAAGCCATTGCTTGTTCCGGAGGAACTGGACAAATAAGCATTACGGCATCGGGTGGAACATCGCCTTACAATGGTACAGGAATCCAAACCGTACTCACAGGAACCTATTCTTACACCGTTACCGATCTCAATGGATGTACAGCTACAACCACCATTGCCGTTACAGAACCTCCAGCATTAAGTGTTGTGGTCAATGGTACCAACCCCTTGTGTAACGGAACTAGCAATGGTTCAGCAATCGCCAATCCAAGCGGCGGAACGGCTCCTTACACCTATGCTTGGTCTAATGGACAAACCACTGTTCAAGCCACCAATTTAGCTTCAGGAACCTACACGCTTACTGTAACAGATGCCAATGGGTGCATCACTATGGGATCGGTTATACTAACCCAGCCTGCTAATTTAACCGCTTCATCCAGCGTAACAAGTCCTATCTTATGTTTTGGAGGAATAGGAGTAGTGACCGTTACTGCCAACGGTGGAACATCCCCTTATACAGGTACTGGCGCATTCAATGCCGTAGCCGGACTGTCCACCTATACGGTTACCGATGCAAACGGATGTTTTACAACAACGAGCCTTACGGTTAACCAACCCACTGCGCTGGTAGCCTCCTCAGCGGTTGCCTCGGCGATTCCTTGTTTCGGTGGAACCGGTAATATTATTGTAACGGCAACAGGTGGCACTCCGAATTACACGGGAACGGGAACCTTCGTTGCGAATACAGGACCACATACCTATACGGTTACGGACGCCAATGGGTGTTCAACCACCACGACCATAACCATTTCTCAACCAACCGCCCTTAATCCAATAGCAAACATAACGAACCCAATCGCCTGTAATGGCGGATTTGCGACGATCAATGTTTCTGCCAATGGAGGAACCCCAGCCTATTCGGGTGTCGGTAACTTCGCAGCTCTAGCAGGAGTACAAAACTACACCGTTATTGATGCCAATGGATGTTCAGCGAGTATTTCAATAAATGTTACCCAACCAACGGTATTGAGCTCATCGATAACAAGTCAAAACGTTACATGTAATGGATTAAATAATGGTTCTGCAACAGCAACTGGCCAAGGAGGAACTCCAAATTACACTTATTTATGGAGTAATGGTGCTACTACTGCAACGGTTACGAATTTATCCCCTGGAGCCTATTCAGTCACCGTAACCGATGCTAATGGTTGTCAAAGCATTTCTAATGTCGTCATTACGCAACCTACTACCCTGAGCAGTTCGGTTGTTCAAACCGCCATTGTACCCTGTTTTGGTAGTACGGGAACCGTGTTTGTATCAGCAACTGGAGGTTCTGCACCCTATGTAGGAACGGGTAATTTCACTGTTGTAGCAGGTAACCAGAGTTTTACCGTAACCGATGTCAATGGTTGTACTTCGGCTTCAAGCATTTTCATAACGCAACCCACCCAATTGGTTGCTACGGCGTCTCAAACAACCCCAATACTGTGTTTTGGTGGACAAGCCAGCGTGGCTGTAACGGGTACTGGAGGAACGGGAAGCTATACTGGAACCGGTTCGTTTAATGTAAATGCAGGGAACAATACCTTCACCATTCAAGATGCGAATGGTTGCAATGCATCTACTACGATTTCTATTACGCAACCAACGGCTGTAGCTGCCTCGTTTAATAATACCAGTGTTTCTTGTTTTGGTTTCAGCAACGGAGCGTCTACAGCAACCGTTTCAGGAGGAACTCCTGGTTATTCTTATCTGTGGTCAACTGGATCTATAACCAACACCATTAACAATCAATTTGCAGGAAATTATGGTTTGCAAGTGACGGATGCAAATGGGTGTATTTTTAATTTCACTACCTCCATTACCCAACCCACTCAAATAGTTGCGACCGCCAACATCATCCTACCCATTGCGTGTTTCGGAGGCCAAGCCATCGTTTTAGTGAATGGAGCGGGAGGTACCCCAGGGTATTCAGGAACCGGAACATTTTTCCAGTATGCTGGAACGTATACTTACACCCTAGTGGATCAAAATGGATGCATCGACGCTACAACCATATCGGTAACCCAGCCCCCAGCCTTTACGGCTGTCGCAACGGTTACAAGTCCAATTGCATGTAATGGTGGCCAAGCTACGGTAGTAGTAACGGCCAATGGAGGTACAGCACCTTACACAGGCACAGGTACCTTTACCGTTAACGCTGGCAATTATACGTATACCCTTATTGATGCCAATGGGTGTACAGCAACCACCACAATCACGGTAACGCAACCTGCTGCATTAACGGCAACCGCAACCATTGTTAATCCCATTTTATGTAACGGTGGACAAGCGACCGTGCAAGTATCTGCCAATGGTGGAACAGCGCCATACGCCGGTACAGGAATTTTCAACGTTATTTCCGGAAATTACAACTACATCGTATCTGACGTTAATGGTTGTAATGCTTCGGTCAGCATCAACGTACCCCAACCAAGCGTATTACAGTCCTCAGTAGCTCAAACTAACGTTACGTGTAATGGTGCCAATAACGGATCGGCTATCGTGTTTTATAGCGGAGGTACCAATCCAATTTCAGTCCTTTGGTCCAATGGAGCTACAAGCAACAGTATTTCGAATTTATCTCCAGGAAATTACACGGTAACGGTAAGCGATGCCAATGGGTGCTTCAACGTGAATTCCCTCACCATAACGCAACCGAATACGCTCATTGCCACGGCAACAGAAATCGTTCCGATTGCCTGTTTTAATGGAAACGCAACCGTTGTCGTTTCGGCTACCGGTGGAACCAGTCCTTTCGCTGGAGTTGGCACATTCTTCCCTGTGGCCGGGAATTACGTATATCCCATTTCCGATGCGAATGGATGCACCGATACAGCCTATATTACGATAACTCAACCAACTCAACTTACGGCAGTAGCAACCCTAATATCTCCGGTTCCTTGTTTTGGTGGACAAGCCCAAGTTAACCTATCGGCCTCAGGTGGCGTTGCTCCCTACACGGGTGTAGGAAACTTCAACGTTAGCGCTGGAAACCAATCGTTCACCGTAACCGATGCCAATGGTTGCGCCATTACGGTAACCTTGTTTATTACTCAACCAGCCATTTTAAGTTCGGTCATAACAGCACAAAATGTGACTTGTTTCAATTCGGGCAACGGTTCTGCAACGGTGACTCCCAACGGAGGCACACCTGGATACCAGTACCTTTGGTCGAATGGAGCAACAACCCCTTCAGTATCAAACTTGACTCCAGGGCTTTACACGGTAAATGTAACCGACATTAATGGATGTCAAACGATCAACCAAGTTACCATCACCCAACCTACGGTTCTTCAAGTAAGTTCTAGCCTAAGTACTCCCGTTTTCTGTTTCGGCGGAACGGCCACCGTAAACGTAAGTGCCTCTGGAGGTACAGCCCCCTACACAGGAACGGGATCATTCCAACAAGGTGCAGGTACCATAACGTATTATGTAACCGATGCCAATGGTTGTTTGAATTCTACTACAATTACGGTAAATCAACCGAATCAACTTATTGCGAGTGCAAGTCAATCCAGCAATGTTCTGTGCTTTGGAGGTAACGCTACGGTTGCAATTTCAAGTATTGGAGGAACTCCGGTAATTTCAGGAACAGGTAACTTTTCGGTTCCTGCGGGCTGGAATAATTTTACAGTAACTGATTCATATGGTTGCCAAGATACCACCTCAATCTTTATTAGCCAGCCAACCTTATTAGTTGCCAATGCAACCCTTGTTTCTCCTATACTTTGTAATGGTGGAACAGCAGTATTAAATATTAGTGCCTCAGGTGGTACACCGGGGTATGTCGGACAAGGAAACCTAACGGTCATCGCAGGAACATATACCTATAATGTTACAGACAACAATGGGTGTACTGCCAGTACAACGATAACCGTAACTCAACCGAATACGCTTCAGGCTGTAGCCAATATAACCTCACCTATTGTCTGTAATGCAGGAACCGGAGTTATTACGGTTACAGGCGTTGGAGGTACAGCTCCATATACAGGTACTGGATCCTTCACTGTAGCGGCCGGAACATACACCTACCCAATTAGCGATGCAAATGGATGTACCTCATCCGTAAGTATTACCATTAATCAACCCCCTGTTCTATCATTGAGTTTAACCCAAACCAATGTTAATTGCAACGGATTCGCAACTGGATCAATTACAGCCAATCCAGCAGGAGGACAAGGACCTTATTCATACCTGTGGAGTAATAATCAAGTTACCCAAACGGTAACCAACCTCCTCGCTGGAAGTTACAGCGTTGTCGTTACAGATAATCTTGGTTGTACTGTATCCGCAAACACAACAATTACGCAACCTCAAGCACCTATATTACTCCAAGAATCTCATGTTAATGTATTGTGTTTTGCAAATAACACAGGTTCCATCAACTTGTCCGTGAGTGGAGGCACCTCACCGTACACCTACAGTTGGAGCAATAGTGCCACCACGCAAGATATCCAAAACTTGATTGCAGGAACGTATAACGTATCGGTTACCGATGCGAATGGATGTGTGGCTGTGATGAGCATTAACATAACCCAACCTGCATTCCCATTAACAGTAGGATATACCGTTACTAACGTATCATGTTTTGGGTATACTGACGGTGCGATTGATGTAACACCACAGGGCGGAACAGGTCCGTTTACTTATTTTTGGACGACCGGTCAATTTACACAAGACTTAAATAATATTCCTCCCGGGCAATATGTTGTTGCTATCACAGATGCCAATAACTGTGTAAGTTCTGCCCAAATTACGGTCACCCAACCTACAGCACCACTAAGTGCTACAATTTCTCAATTACCAGTAAGTTGTTATGGCTATAATGATGGACAACTCACCGCAAATACAGTTGGCGGAACGGCACCGTACAGTTATGTTTGGACACCGACGGGACAAACGGGAAATATAGCCAGCGCCTTGGCTCCTGGGAACTATATCGTTAATATCACCGATGCTAACGGATGTACGGCCTCAGCAACCGATGTTTTAACTACACCTCCTCCATTTATAGCCTCATTTACTGTTAACGATAACATAGTATGTTTACCTTCAACGGTGACATTTACTAATTCGAGTATTGGTAATGTTTCAACCGTTTTATGGACTTTTTCAAATGGTTTAACATATTCAAGCAATCAATTTAATGTGAACTTTAACAATGTAGGTTGCGTGGATGTCACCTTATTGATTACGAATACCAATGGATGCACAGCCGATACTACGATAAGCAATGCGGTATGTGTAGTCCCTGGACCAACGGCTGCCTTTACGACAGCTTCTCCAGCAATCGACTTTGTAACTGGTGGAATTGATTTTATAAATAACTCACAAAATTATTCCGGGTCTATTTGGCAATTTGGAGATGGTGGCTCTTCCACACAAGACAATCCTAGTTATTTCTATCCAGCATCAACCATCGCTGATTACAGCGTTATGTTGGTAGTTTATGATGTTAATGGATGTACCGATACAGCCTATAATGTAGTACAAAGCAACGATGAAGTTCGCTTGACAGTCCCTAATGCATTTACACCGAATGGGGACGGATTGAATGATTTATTTATTCCAATCATCAGTAATTCGGACCAAGTTCAATACTATCGTTTTGAAGTATATAATCGGTGGGGACAACTGATCTTTGAAACGAATAAACCAGGCGAGGGTTGGGATGGGAAATTCAAGGGTAAATTAAGTCAGTTTGGAACTTACAATTGGAAGGTGAGTTATGATGTCCCTGAACAAAATTCAGTGAATGCAAATGGACATGTTACCTTAGTCAAATAATCGCTCTTTATAGAGAAAGCGTTTTTGAATTGATTCAAAAGGCCTGTATATATAATATACATTTCCGTGATGTACTCGTATTTTTTCAACATACTTGTGATGTAAGCGATATTTACTTGAAATTTGACCCGTTTTTAAGTCAATTTTACCGAGTGTAGAAATTCCATCTTTCTCAAACAAGGCATAAAGTGATTGCGTTGATTCATCTTTAAGAATACTTCGTTTCCACCCCGTTTTATCTTTGTGATAGTGAAAAAGTAAGGGACATCGTCTCTGCTCTTCTCCCTGTGGAGAATACACCATGAGTTGATCGGATTGGAAATCCAAGACAAAAATACTATCGTGAATGTTAAAAAGTGGTGCATAAGGAACTTTGTAGTAAATGGACTGTGTAAAGTAGTTTGCACCCACCCATATTTGTGCATCGATGCCAGTTTCTAGTTCTTTTTGTTTAGCCCATAAACGGGTTCTTACGTCAACCCACTTATATTCTGACCGATATAATTCCATCATTAAGGGGTCTTCAATATGAATTATTTTCCGGTAACTTGAATCAATATGATCAACGGCGAAATAATCAAATGCAGGATAAAAGGCATTGTAATTCGAAAAAAATAATTTACTCGTGGTGGTGTCAACAATGGGTAGCACATAGTCTAGAAAATAATCCTTTGGAATTGAAAATAAGGCCAATGTATCCTGCGAATAAGAAACATGATAAACTTCTTCTTGACAAATCACATGGATATTGTCACGGTAATCTTTGATTAAATTAATTCCATTCCCATTCACTGAAATACTATCCTTAATGCTATTTCCATCAAACCATAATATCGCATTTTTGTGTCCAGATCGTTTCGGGTAGACCAAGAGTATGTAATCTCCCGTTTGAGTTATTTCAAAGTCTGCCACATGAAAATTGGTTGAATTAAATACGGTATCGGGAATACCTGGTGCCTTTACCACTACTTGATTCATAGATTGGCTTTTAATTGGCTTCAATACTAACTTGATGTAAATGGTATCTGTTGAATTTCTAAGAACCTGATATCGGTACGATAAAGGTTCATACAAGGGATGAACAGCCGAAACTACCAAAAGTTGTAAGGCATCATCCCACGCTATTTCAGCATTTCCAGCATAGTTAGATTTTTTGGTTGGCATGGAATCGCCCATGGTAAACGAAAGATAGACATTGGGAATCGGTTCAAGCGAATTGCGGTCAATACAAGAAACATGTATTTGATTCTGTGCAACTATAGAATTTAGGAAAATCCCGGAAATAATGATGATTAACGACTTCAATAAATTGGTTTATTTAGTCAAACGCTAAACCGCACCGTTTAAAACACTAAACGAAGCAATTCCAACCAAAAGTATCCGCAACCTTCCCAATTTTCAAAGCATCCATGTGTTCTTTAATGCGATTCGAAAGGGTTCGATGTTCCATCGCTGGCAACTTAAATACCTCATCCTTGTATCCAATAATATCGATTTGAGCCAAGGTAGCTGCTGTCCCTGCGCCAAAGGCATCCTGCAAGGTTCCATTTCTTAACGCTTCAATAACTTCTTCAACACTCACCTTACGCTCCTCTATTGCAACACCCCAGCTGCTGGCGAGCTCGAGTATGGATCTCTTGGTAATACCCCGTAGTATTGTATCTTGATCTTCTGATGGCGTAATCAAGGTATCATTAATTTGAAAAACAATATTCATTGTTCCTGATTCCTCAATGTATTTATGCTCCTTCGCATCCGTCCACACTAATTGATGAAAGTTATGATCTTGAGCCTGCTTTGCAGGATATAAACTTGCACCATAATTACCTGCCGCTTTCGCACGTCCTACACCACCTTGAGCGGCTCGGGTATAGTAGGATTCAATTTTAACGCGCACTGGTTCTGAATAATAATTTCCAACAGGGGAAAGTAATATCATAAATTTGTACGTATCGGAGGGTTTGATTCCTACCCATGCATCCGTCGCAAACATGAAAGGACGAATGTACAAGGAGTAACCTGGTTGATTCGGTACCCAACTTGAATCAATAGACACGAGTTTTCTAACACTCTCTACAAACAACGATTCAGGAACCTGAGGCATACACATTCGAACAGCAGATTCATTAAACCGTTTGGCGTTCATATCGGGACGAAACACTGACAGTCTTCCATCCTCATGCTTGTATGCTTTTAACCCTTCGAAAATACTTTGACCGTAGTGAATGGCTGACATTGCAGGATGCATCGGGATGTCTTGAAAAGGGATAATCCGTGCATCATGCCACTCGCCATTGCTGTATTCCATGATAAACATATGATCGGTAAACACCCGACCAAAGGGAAGGTTATCCCAATCTACTCGGTTCACTGCAGAAACCTTGCATTGTTCCACTGAAATCGTATGTTCCGATATTGCCATCCTTCAAAAATTGTATGCGAATATACACCGAATTAAAATGGTGAACAACTAAATTTAGGGGAGACAGCGTAATAAATGTTACATTTACTCGTCTTTTTATCCATGCAAAAAAAACCGTTAGACATTCTTTCTACCATTTGGGGGCATACTGCATTCCGACCAACCCAAGAACCAATCATAGAAGCGGTTTTAGACAACAAAGATGTACTCGCATTACTTCCTACAGGAGGAGGAAAATCAATTTGTTTTCAGGTTCCTGGATTAGTTAAAGGTGGCCTTACGTTGGTTATATCTCCGCTTATTGCACTCATGGATGACCAAGTTAAATCACTTAAATCCAAAGGAATTAGGGCATGCGCTGTTACCAGTGCAATGGGGTTTAGAGAAATTGATATTTTACTTAATAACGCTGCGCTTGGGGCATATGACTTTCTGTATGTTTCACCCGAACGGCTCCAAACCCCGGTTTTCAAAGAACGATTCAAACAGATGCCGATACCATTAATTGTTGTTGATGAAGCGCACTGTATTTCTGAATGGGGACATGATTTCCGTCCATCTTATTTGAACATTAAATCGTTACGAGAATCCCGACCAGACATTCCAATCATTGCGTTAACCGCTACGGCAACACAACGTGTTAAAGAAGACATTGTTGACGCCTTAACATTGCGTAATCCATATGTGCACGAAGTTAGTTTCTATCGGGAAAACTTAAGCTATGAAGTGGTTCATACTCCGAATAAAATGGGTAGTATAATTGCCTATTGCCATGGAAAAGACCACATGACTGGCATCGTATATTGTGCCACGCGAAAAGCGGTCAAAGAACTGGCGAAAGTTTTTATGTCGAATAAATTGCACACGAGCATGTACCATGGCGGCATGAGTCCTGATGAACGCAGCGAGTCCTTAAATCAATGGATGAGTGGAAATACACCCATAATGATTGCGACCAATGCCTTTGGGATGGGGATTGATAAACCGAATGTACGATATGTGCTACATTTTGATTTTCCGGAAAACTTGGAATCCTACGTTCAGGAGGCAGGACGTGGCGGAAGGGACGGCTTACAAGCACGATCCATTGTATTCGTTGATGGGACCGAAAGCGAAGCATACCAGACAAGATTTCAAGTTAAGTTCCCTTCAATACAGCATATTAAACTATGCTATGAACACCTGTTGAGTTATTTGAGAATTGCTGTTGGCTCCGGAAAAGATGAGACCTACCCCATCGATCTTAACCAGCTTGCTCAAGAACTTTCAATGAACTATATCGAGGTGTATAATATGATCAAGATTCTTGAATTAAATCAAGAATTACATTTCAATGAATCTGCGTTCCAAGCCCCCAAGGTACGGCTCTTAGTGCATGGAATGGATTTATACAATTTCCAAATTAAATACCCGGAAACTCATCCCGTAATCCAAGTCATTGAACGTATCATTGGTCAGAATGAAGTACATGCTGCCACATTTCAAATGAATAAAGTAAGCAGCGTATTAAAAATTTCAGAACACCGACTGAATGAACTGCTTACATTTTTGGATTTGAATGGAATCATTGATTATGCACCTGCCATCCATCTTCCAACCGTAACTTTTTTAAATGAACGTCGGCCGGATGATTACTTTCAATTGTCTTATGAATCCTATACAAAACGAAAAGAATTAGCTCAATTAAAGCTTGATTCGGTGAATACATACCTAAATTCAACACACTGTCGATCACAACATATTTTGTCCTATTTCGGACAAGAATCCGATTCATGTATGGCTTGTGATGTTTGCCTAAGAGCACAAATTCCGATAGAGCAAACCGAGGAATTCATACTGGAAGCCCTATCTATGCCTCTTGGCTATTTGGAGTTAATCGAACGAATCCCTCTACCAAATGAAGATTTAAAACGTGTGATTCGAGACATGCAATTATCACAAAAAATTCAACTGATCGACGGAAAATTCTACCGTTAATTTATCAACTTGATGAAAAGCCTGCTGCCGAGAATTCTTGGGCCTGAACACCTCATGCCCTTCTTTTTTATTGCGTTTTATTTGGGACAAAACCTAGCTTCTGAATCAGCCCTAACCCGTTCATGGGGCTTGTTTTCCATATTTTTCACCATGGGCATTATTGTTCACAAAAAAAAGCGCTTTCAACCTATGATATTTCTTGCTGCGGTAGCTTTGCTTCATGTTATCCTGGGTATAATAGCACACGTTCCAAACCCCATCATCCCCAAAAAACCCAACCATGTATTTTTAATTCGAGAAATTAAAGTCGGTAAAAACAACCGCATCAAAGCGATTGCCGATTTGCATTGTCTTTATAACCACACTTTAGTTTCTTGTTCAGAAAAAACCCTTTGTTATTTTGATACCACTATGGGAATTCATCGAGGAGACTTGATCTATACCATTCAACCGATAAAAAAAATCATCAACAGTCAAAACCCAGGAAGTTTTGATATGGAAAATTACTATTCAACGAAAGGAATTCACACCCAATGTACTGTAGGAAAGCACTTTTTAGCCATTGGTCATTCAACATGCTGGGACGACTGGATAGTGAGGCTTCGAGCGTCGCTTAATACTTCGTTTGAACGCCGTTTAAGCGGCGAAGCTCTTGGATTGGCCAAAGCCTTATTACTTGGAAACACCGCGGACGTTAATGAAGAAACTAAAAAATCCTTTTCCGCTACGGGTGCCATCCATGTTCTTGCAGTATCCGGCATGCACATCTCATTATTTGCGGCGTTAATTCTGTATAGTTTTCGATGCTTACTCATGGGCATTCGAAGGGCTTGGGCAATTTTAATAGCCTTAATTATCCTTTGGAGTTATGCCTGGTTAACAGGATTTTCACCCTCTGTTATTCGCGCTGTAACTATGTTTACATTGGTCAACCTCGGTCAACTTACTCAACGCACAGGAAATGCTAATTATAATTTATTCTGGTGCGGATTTTTAATGTATTTATTTGATCCCATGTGTATTTTCGATATTGGTTTTCAACTGTCCTTCTCCGCTGTTTATGGCATTCAAACGTACAAAGATCGAATTACTTCTTGGTGGAACCCTAAATCCAAACTCCTTCGCTTGATGTGGGAACATTCATCAATAGCTATCGCAGCCCAATTATTTACGGTTCCACTCATCCTCTATTATTTTCATAGTTTTCCAAATTACTTCCTCATCGCCAACCTGGGCATAGTGGTTCTTTCAGGACTCGCTATGTATCTTGGTTTTGGATTCCTTCTTTTGGGTTGGATTCCGCTCATAGGTCACCTATTAGGATTTCTATTTAGCTGTGCGCTTCAACTGATGAATTGGTTTATTTTCAGCATTGCTTCGCTGCCTGGTGCGGTAGAAGAAGGGTTTTCATTTTCGCATTGGGCACTAATCTGTCTTATTATTTTCCTGTTTGCAATACTTCATAGCAAATTAGCTATTTGGCAAAAATGCCTTGCAGGATTGCTTATTTTATCGGGCTTGAGTTATAACAGGTATATCCATCAAATGGAAACTCACCTTATGATTCTGCAAGCAAAACGTCCGATATTGATCCACAAACGAAAAACGCATATCACCTTATTCTACAGCCCATATGAAACCAAGAATAGTTTACATCGAGTTTTGGCAGATTATCAAAAAATTTATCCATGCAAATCCATAGTAACTCACAAACTTCCCAACCAAACAACCATTAACCTAAAAAACGCGGAAATTATTTTCGGAACGAAACAACTGACGATGCATGGGAATACGACGTATCGCATTTACTTTCAATCCAATGGGAATTGGTACCTTCATGATGCAAATCATGTTAAAAAAATCGAAGCAGGTTGTAAATTAGCCTTTTAGTTACGGGATCCCGTCATATTGAGAATGTAGTTCACCGCATTGGCCGCATTAACAAATCCACCCGTAATACAAAGTTGATTCAACTTCTTTTTCTCTTTACTTCCTGGAATACGCGCTTTTTTCTTGTAAGGAGTTGTGGTTTTCATTAAGACCTCTTTAACCTGAACCGCAGTTAACGTTGGAAAATAACTTCTAATCAAGGCAGCTACGCCTGCCGTGGCTGGACAAGCCATTGACGTACCAGAGGCATCTTCATATTTACCATCTGGGACGGTTGAATAAATATCCACACCCGGTGCAAAAAAATCGACGGTTGTAGCTCCGTAATTCGAAAAATCAGCCAAAATTTGCTTTGGTTTTCTTGAAGCACTTGATGCACCTACATCAATCCAATTCGGAAATGTTATGCCTGAATTTGATTTTCTTGTCGGATAAGAATCCTCAATATCCTTGTCCTTGGCATCATTTCCAGCCGCGTGAACTAATAGTACATCATGGTCCAGAGCATATTGCACGGCTTCATCCACGTAGGCTTTGTGAAGCACATAATATTTACCAAAGGACATATTGATCACTTTTGCGCCGTTATCAACAGCATATCGTATGGCATTCGCTACGTCCTTATCCCGTTCATCGCCATTCGGTACCGCTCGAAGCACCATGATTTTGGCGTTATTCGCTACCCCATCGATTCCAATTCCATTCCCACGTGTTCCTGCAATAATACCAGAAACATGGGTTCCATGCATCGCGTCTGGGCCTTCATATCGGTTACAGCCGTAAATACGTTGAGATAGATCGTTGGGATCGTCTCCAACAATACTGTTTCTGACACTATCAGCGTCTATGGCCGCCATTTTTACTTGACTTTCAAACATAGAAAGGGCGCCTGAAATTTCATGATCTAATTGTTCCGGAGACATGGAGATAAAAAATAACTTAATACGGCTCTGAATTTTCTTTTCTACTTCATTCTGTGCAACATAGCTTGCATTAGTCTCTTTTGAGAAAACCCCGTTTGACGCATCTTTTACATGTTGCATATAGTCCGCAAGCATTTTGATGTTCTGATACGTAGCCGCATTTTTAGCGACTTCCTCATCATACTTCTTCTTCTGAATTTGATAGGTTTCAAACCGAGCTTTATCAGCGGCAGGGATTTCATCCGCACGTTTGTTGCCGAAATACGTTCTGTCTAAAAATACCAGGCGTTTCAATTCCGTTGCCTCATCTTTAATATCTTGAGTTGCTCCGCCTAAAAAAGACCATCCGTTAACGTCATCAATATATCCATTATGATCATCGTCTTTTCCGTTTCCAGGAATCTCATCCTCATTTACCCAAATCACATCTTTTAAATCTTCATGATCTGTTTCTACCCCGCTATCAATTACTGCAACAATGACAGGGATTGATTTTTTTCCAGTTAGTATTTCATACGCTTCGTTTGCCGCAGTACCATAGACCTTATCCTTTTTAGGACTTTTCAAATACCAATTAATAGCTTCTTTTGGTTGGGCGAAGCCCATTGAAATCGAAAGCGCAACTAAAGCAAATAAGCTGATTATTTTATTCATGTGATTAATTTTAAGAGGACGAAGATAATCATTTCCTATAATTAATCTTGATTAACATATAAAGGATATTTAATCGGCATAAGCCAACAATTATCTTAATTTTGTACCGAAAAATTCAAACAAATGATACAAAAAACTCAATGCTTAATCATCGGTTCCGGTCCTGCCGGCTACACTGCAGCAATCTATGCGGCGCGTGCAGACATGAAACCGTTAATGTACGAAGGACTACAGCCCGGAGGACAATTAACCACAACCAACGAAGTAGAAAACTTCCCGGGATATCCACAAGGAATAAGTGGACCAGAAATGATGATTCAATTGCGAGAACAAGCCCTTCGCTTTGAAACAGATGTACGGTCGGGATTTATAACGAAAGTAGATTTTACAGGAACCACCCATAAATGCTGGGCGGATGATGGCACAGAAATTCATGCCAAAACTATAATTATAGCGACAGGAGCCTCTGCGAAATACCTTGGTTTGGAAAGTGAACAGAAATATCTACAAAGTGGAGGTGGTGTTTCGGCATGCGCAGTGTGTGATGGGTTCTTTTATCGCGGACAAGAAACGGTTATTGTTGGTGCCGGGGATTCAGCATGCGAAGAGGCCCATTACCTCTCTAAACTTTGCACAAAAGTTACGATGTTGGTTCGTAAAGATGAGTTTCGTGCCTCTAAAATCATGGCAGAACGCGTGAAAAACACCCCAAATATTGAGATTTTATTTAACACGGAAACAGAAGAAGTATTAGGTGATGGACAACTCGTAACTGGTGTTCGTGTAAAGAATTCTATTACCGGCGAACTACAAGAAATTCCATGTACAGGATTTTTCGTAGCCATCGGACACAAACCAAATACAGATATTTTTGCAGCGTATATTCACCTTGACGAAACGGGTTACATCAAATATGAGCAACCGGGCACGTCTAAAACCAATGTTGCAGGAGTTTTTGTGGCTGGGGATGCGGCGGACAAAACCTACCGTCAAGCCATTACTGCTGCCGGAACTGGATGCATGGCTGCATTGGATGCCGAACGATATTTAGCCAGTCTGCATTAAATTAGACCAATTGATAGGGATACAAGGACAGCGATGCTGTCCTTTTTCATTTGATTCACATTAATTTATTAGCAAAAAAATCAAGCAATTTTGATTAATTAATTCAAATTTAAGTATGGGTAATCCAACGAAAAAAGTAAATTTGCTCGCGAATAAAACTAAACATCCGAAATCATGGATACCAGTTCAAATATAAATTACCTCCCGCTACTGATGCAAGTTGCTGTTGCAGCGGGCTTTGTGGTTTTTACCTTAGTGGCAACCCATTTGCTTACACCTCGAGTAAAAACTAAACGAAAAGAAGAGAATTTTGAATGCGGAATTGAGTCGCAAGGAAACGCTAGATTCCCCGTATCAATAAGATATTTCATGACTGCCATCCTGTTTGTATTATTTGATGTTGAGGTTATTTTCTTTTATCCATATGCAGTTAATTTCCATCAACTAAAACTAGAAGGACTTTTAGCTGTTGTATTGTTTGTAGCCTTCTTTTTAGTCGGCTTTATTTACGTTCGTAAAAAAGGTGCATTAGAATGGGAAAAATAGAAGACTTAGAAGTATTTAACGGGGAAGGGTATCAACTAACTACCCTTGACAAAGCTGTTGCATTGGCTCGATCGAATTCAGTTTGGCCACTCCCCTTTGCCACATCATGCTGTGGTATTGAATTCATGGCTACCATGGGATCAATGTACGATTTGTCCCGTTTTGGCATGGAGCGAATGAGCTTTACTCCTCGTCAGTCTGACTTATTAATCGTAGCGGGAACAATTTCCAAAAAACTAGCGCCTGTGCTTCAAAAAGTGTATGAACAAATGGCCGAACCCAAATGGGTTCTTTCTGTTGGTGCATGTGCTTCATCGGGTGGTATTTTTGATACCTACAGTGTATTGCAAGGAATTGATCGCATCATTCCAGTAGATGTTTACGTGCCAGGATGTCCTCCAAGACCGGAGCAAATTATAGATGGTGTGATGAACATTCATAGGCTGGTCAAACACGAATCCATGCGAAGACGATACAGTGAAGAATACCGACATTTACTCGGTAATTATGAAATCGAAGTAACCAATTCCGATCATGACAAATAACACCTTGCTTGACGCGTTACAGGCCCAACTCGGCCCTAAGCTTGTGGCATCAGAAGTACTATACGATACGCTGGTAATCGAAATTGCGCCCGCAGATGCCTACGAAGTTATTTCGTCTTTAAAGCTTGATTCAGCGTTGTCTTTTAATTTCCTTACGCTGATTGGTGCAGTGCATTATCCGGATGACGAAGCACGCGAATTATGCCTTGTGTATCATTTACACAGTTGGAAAAATGCCATTCGATTGCGCATTAAATGTTATTTATCCAAAGAAAATCCGAGCATCAAAAGTTTAACACCCTTATTTGATGGGGCAAATTGGCAAGAACGTGAAACCTATGATTTCTTTGGGATTCACTTTGAAGGCCACCCGAACTTGACGCGAATTCTAAACATGGAAGAAATGGATTATCATCCGATGTTAAAGCAATATCACCTGGAAGATGGAACCAGAGAGGATAAGGATGATCGATATTTTGGACGTTAATCGTTGAAAAATGGAACACACAGAGAATTTAATTAAACTGTCAAACGGCCAAGTACTATCAAAGGAAACAATTGATGGCGATATTGCTACCATCAATTTTGGCCCTACCCACCCCGCGACACACGGGATTTTTCAGAATATTCTAACCGTTGACGGGGAAAAAATTTTAACGTCAGAACAAACAGTCGGTTATATTCACCGTGCATTCGAGAAATTAGCTGAACGGAGACCGTATAATCAAATTACTCCGATTACCGATCGTTTGAATTACTGTTCTTCCCCAATCAATAATTTAGGTTGGCATATGACCGTTGAAAAACTACTGCAAGTAGAAGTTCCAAAACGTGTTCAGTACATGCGTGTAATCATCATGGAATTAGCCCGAATTGCAGACCATTTAATTTGTGATTCAATCATTGGCGTTGACACTGGAGCACTTACCAGTTTCTTTTATCCCTTCTCTGAGCGTGAGAAAATCTATGAACTATACGAAGAAATGTGTGGGGCTCGACTCACCACGAATATCGGTCGAATTGGTGGTTTCGACAAAGATTTCACGCCAGTTTTTCATCAAAAACTAAAGGATTTCTTGAAAACCTTCCCAAAAGCTTTTGAGGAATGGAACGGAATGCTAGAACGCAACCGTATTTTTATGGATCGAACCAAAGGAGCAGGTCCAATTTCGGCAGAACGTGCTTTAGCTTACGGATTTACAGGTCCAAACCTACGAGCCGCCGGCGTAGATTATGACGTTCGTGTGATGCATCCATATTCTTCGTATGAAGATTTCGACTTTACCATTCCTGTAGGGGTTAATGGTGATACTTATGATCGCTTTATGGTGCGTCAAGAAGAAATTCGTCAAAGCATACGCATCATTAATCAAGCATATAACAATTTACCGGAAGGACCATTCCATGCCGACATCCCTGAATTCTTCTTGCCAGAAAAAAAGGATGTATACAACAACATGGAAGCCTTAATTTATCATTTCAAAATCGTAATGGGTGAAAGTGATGTACCGATAGGAGAAGTTTATCATAGCGTGGAAGGTGGAAACGGGGAATTAGGTTATTTCCTCATCAGTGATGGTGGTAGAGCACCCTACAGATTACAATTTAGAAGACCTTGTTTTATTTATTATCAAGCCTATCCTGAAATGATCTCAGGAGCAAACATCAGCGATGCCGTGATAACCTTAAGCAGCATCAATGTAATTGCTGGCGAATTAGATGCATAAGATATGAGCCATACCTCACAACCCGTATTTGACCCCAATGAAGTTGTTGCTTTTTCCGATGCAATGCTGCAACAAATGAATGAGGTTGTTAAGAACTTCCCTAAGGACAAAGAAAAGAGTGCGCTTCTTCGTATACTCCATATTGCACAAGCTGAATATGGTTGGGTTAGCGTTCCAGTAATGAATAAAATTGCTGAATTTCTAGAGATCCAGGCTATTGAAGTGTATGAAGTAGCTACATTCTATACCATGTTTCATCTACAACCTGTTGGTAAACACGTTTTTGAAGTATGCAGAACAGGACCATGCATGCTGGTTGGAAGCGATCAACTTATTGATCATCTTGAAAAAAAATTGGACATCAAGGTCGGTGAAACTACATCCGACGGTATGTTTACCCTAAAAACAGCCGAATGTTTAGGAGGCTGTGGATACGGTCCCTTACTCCAATGTCGCAATAAATACCATGAGCATTTATCGATCGAAAAGGTAGATGCCTTGATTGAACAATACCGAAACGGTGAAATCCTGTAAGCCCGATTGATATGAAAAACAGAAGATTGTTATTAGAGCATGTTGATGTTCCTGGAATTGAAGGAATTGATGTATATGTCAAAAACGGCGGATATGCTTCCTTAGAGAAAGCCTTAAAGAAAATGTCGCCCGACGAGGTGGTTGAAGAAGTTAAAAAGTCTGGATTACGCGGACGAGGAGGTGCTGGTTTTCCAACCGGAATGAAATGGTCTTTCCTTGCCAAACCGGAGGGAGTTCCAAGATATTTAGTTTGTAATGCGGACGAATCTGAGCCTGGAACGTTTAAGGATCGGTATTTAATGGAAAAAATTCCACACCTCTTAATTGAAGGTATGATCTTATCCTCCTTTGCCCTAGGAGCTAATCAATCGTTTATATACATCCGTGGTGAATTCATGTATGTATTGAATATTCTGGAAAAAGCAATTGCAGAGGCTTACGCTAAGGGTTATTTAGGAAAGAATATTTTAGGAAGTGGTTATGATTTGGATTTAGTAGTAACCCCAGGAGGAGGCGCTTATATTTGTGGAGAGGAAACAGCGCTTTTAGAATCGCTCGAAGGGAAACGTGGAAACCCACGAATTAAACCACCATTTCCCGCTGTAAAAGGTTTGTGGGGCTGTCCGACCGTTGTAAATAATGTAGAATCCATTGCAGCCGTGGTGCCAATTGTACGTGACGGAGGCGATGCCTATGCAGCGATTGGAATTGGTAGAAGTACTGGGACCAAGCTAATTTCTGCCTGTGGAAATTTAGCTCGCCCTGGCGTATACGAAATCGAATTGGGATTGAGTGTCGAAGAATTTATTTATGGAGACGACTACTGCCGGGGGATTGCAAACGGGAAGCAATTGAAAGCCTGTGTTCCGGGTGGTTCATCGGTTCCTATCCTACCCCACTTTTTAGTGACTAAAACAGCGGCAGGAGAAGATCGCTTAATGACCTATGAAAGTCTAGCTGAAGGGGGTTTTACAAGCGGCTCTATGCTCGGATCAGGAGGGTTTATTGTATTCGATGAAAATCAATGCATTGTGAGAAATACATGGAATTTTGCACGATTCTATGCGCATGAATCCTGTGGACAATGTTCTCCTTGTCGTGAAGGGACTGGTTGGATGGAAAAAGTGTTGTCTCGAATCGAGCATGGACAAGGGAATATGCATGACATTGACCTCTTAGCCGATATCAATAAGAAAATTGAAGGAAATACCATCTGCCCATTGGGTGATGCTGCTGCATGGCCAGTAGCCGCTGCAATTCATCACTTCAGAGAGGAATTTGAATGGCACATCAAGCATCCTTCTGAGGCCCAAACAAGAAACTTTGGTTTAATTCAGCAACCGGTGGTTGCCTAAGGTAAAGATTATGGTAAAAGTAACAATCGACGGAATAGAAATTGAAGTAGAACCAGGAACTAGCATATTAAATGCTGCAAGAAAAATGGGTGGCGATGCCGTTCCACCGGCCATGTGCTACTACAGTAAACTACCTGGAACAGGTGGTAAATGTAGAACATGCCTAGTAGAAGTTGCTGCTGGATCTGCTGCAGACCCTCGACCAATGCCAAAACTTGTTGCCTCTTGTTCTACGCCAGTACAAGACGGAATGGTAGTCAACAATAAGACCAGTGAACGTGTGCATCAAAACCGTGGCGGTGTTGTGGAGTTCCTATTAGCCAATCATCCCTTGGATTGCCCTATTTGCGACCAAGCCGGAGAATGTCATTTACAGGATTTAGGGTACGAACACGGAAGTGCAAAAACGCGGTATGAAGAAGATCGTAGGACCTTTGACCCCATTGATATAGGTAATAAAATCAAATTACACATGAATCGTTGTATTCTTTGCTATCGATGTGTATTTGTAGCCAATCAATTAACTGAAAAACGGGTACACGGTGTACTTCATCGTGGCGAACACGCCGAAATTTCAACCTACATCGAACAAGCGGTAGAAAATGACTTCTCTGGGAATATGATTGATGTATGCCCTGTTGGAGCATTGACGGATAGAACCTTTCGATTTAAAAGTCGTGTATGGTTTTTGAAACCCATGGAAGCAGAAAGATCATGCACCAAATGCTGTGGAAAAGCCGTTGTTTGGATGTTTGGTAATGACATTTACCGAGTTACTGCTCGAAAAGATAAGTATGGCGAAGTTGAGGATATTGATGGGAAAACAGCATGGCTATGTAATGACTGTCGATTTGAACATAAAAATGCGACCGATTGGAACATTGAAGGACCGCGCGTCATTAATCGCCATTCGGTCATCTCACAAGGAAAATATGCCACAAGTATGGATAAACCCGTTAAACGTATAGGCTAATGGAAACTATTTATTGGATTGATAAACTGGTCTTGGTCTTGGTACTTTTCCTAATCTCCTTAGGGATCGCTGCCTATCAAACTTTTTTTGAGCGAAAACTCGCTGGATGGATTCAAGACCGTGTAGGACCAGACCGTGCAGGTCCATTCGGAATTCTTCAACCCATTGCTGACGGTGTTAAAATGTTCATGAAAGAAGATTTTACGCCGGCAAATGCCGATAAATGGTTGTTTATTTTAGGCCCGGGAATCGCCATGTTTACCTCCCTAATCACGAGTTCAATTATCCCGTGGGGAACGGACTTACAACTGTTCGGAAGGAGTATTTCATTACAAGTGGCAGAAATTAATATTGGAATTTTATTTGCATTCGGTATAATCTCCATTGGCGTGTATGGTATTATGATTGGGGGTTGGGCCTCAAATAATAAATATTCATTGTTCGGTGCGATTCGTGCATCATCCCAAATGATTTCTTACGAATTAGCCATGGGAATATCAGCCATTACCATCATTATGATTTCTGGCAGCCTTGATTTGCGTGCCATTGTGGAAAGCCAACACGGTATGAACTGGAATATTTTCTATCAGCCTGTAGCTTTCGTTGTATTCTTTATTTGTGCCTTAGCAGAAACAAACCGTGCCCCGTTTGATTTACCGGAATGCGAAAACGAATTAATTGGTGGTTATCATACCGAATATAGCTCTATGAAATTAGGCTTGTTCCTTTTTTCCGAATATGTGGCGATGTTCGTTTCTTCCGCCCTTATGGCTATTTTGTTCTTTGGTGGTTATAATTTCCCAGGCATGGATTATTTGAAAGACAGCCCTAATTTATTAGCTATCATAAGTGTTATGGTGTTTTTCGGCAAAATTTTCGGATTCATTTTTGTGTTTATGTGGATACGTTGGACCATCCAAAGATTCAGGTTTGACCAGTTAATGCATTTGGGTTGGAAAGTACTGATACCTATAGCCCTAGTTAATATGCGAATGACGGGATGTGGTGTGGCCAGCTACGAAAATGGGTTTTAATCAATCATTATTGAAAGTCTGACCAATAGAAAAGTATTGGGTTCAGATAAACCCATGACCTTCATGGAG
>JBJTWL010000115.1:0-8929 GCA_046081745.1 Flavobacteriales bacterium
AAACCGGACCAAAACACTCGATGTCATGCACATCGGTATGTTGAAAGGGATCGTTGTTTCTAAATAAAATCGGAGAGAAAAACGCACCACGTTTTGCATCCCCACCGTGCACCTGAACCTCATCCAACGAACCAAAAACCATTTCTTGGGATGCGGCTAGACGTAGTGCATTTTCACGCACCCGTTCAACTTGTGATTTTGTGGCTAAGGCTCCCATGCGAACGCCTTCAACAGAAGGGTCACCAACATTCGTGGAAGCCAAACGTTTTATTAATGTCGATTGGACCTCATCGATGAGGGATTCTGGCACTAAAATCCTTCGCACTGCCGTACATTTCTGTCCCGCTTTAACGATAATTTCCTTCGTGACTTCTTTGATAAATAAATCGAATTCTGCCGTCCCAGGAACTGCTTTTTCACCCAAGATACAGGCATTCAGGGAATCTGCTTCTAAATTAAACGCAACACTCCGATCGGCAATTTGAGGAAGGCCTTTCAGTATTTTCCCTGTTTTTGCAGACCCCGTAAAGGTTACGGTATCTTCCGTTTGCACATGATCAATAATACCCCGCCCTAAACCAACGATTAATTGAAGGGATCCTTCGGGTAGGATATTCGATGCAATGATATCGCGCACTACTACTTCTGTAAGAAAACTCGTGTATTCGGATGGCTTAACAACCGCTGGCACACCTGCCATCAGGTTAACAGCGATTTTCTCCAACATTCCCCAGATTGGAAAATTAAACGCGTTTATGTGTACTGCAACTCCTTGCTTGGGCAACATGATGTGGTGACCAATAAAGGTTCCGTTTTTAGATAACGGTGCGGCTACTCCATCTACATAGTAAGGTAAATCCGGGAATTGTCGTCTTAACGACGCATTGGCAAACAAATTCCCAATACCTCCTTCAATATCAATCCAAGAATCAATGCGTGTGGCACCAGTAAGGGCGCTAACCTCATAGTATTTTTCTTTACGCTCCATTAAATAGAGCGCAAGCGCTTTCAACATCCTTCCGCGTTCTTGAAAGGTCATTTTTCGCAAGGGATAACCTCCAACGGTTCTTCCGTAGTTCAATACCTCAGAAAAATCAATTCCTGCGCTTGAAACCTCACCAATCTTTGCACCAGTAATGGCATTGAATTGCTCCGTTTCTACTCCTTCACCGCTTACCCACTGGCCTAGTATATAATTTTGAAATGTTTGCATATGCTCATAGTTTTTCTTTGGTAAATTTAACTAAAGATCGCTGACAAATTCCGTTAACGTTCACCCTTCAAGGCCTGAAGTTTTTCAAACGCATCCTTAATGTGAAGAATCGGTTCAATCACCAAGCGCAGTTTATCGTCCTTTTGAACGAGTCTATACCCATTGCCCATGGCATTGATTCGATGCAGCAGCAGCGTAAAGGCTTCGGTTTCGTAAAACGGAGATTGCGGATTAGAAATAAAGGACGCCACGAGTTTTCCAGATTTCACCACCAAGCGCTCCATACCTAATTCTTGCGCCAACCATCGCAATTGAAATGAAAACAAAAGTTCTTTTCCTGCTCTTGGAATGGGACCAAACCGATCAATAAGCTCCTTTCTGAAATTATCAAGATCGGCTTCGGTTTTTAAATTATCGAGGGCCTGATACAAACTCAAGCGTTCCGCGACATTATTTACATAAGTATCTGGTAGGCGAACTTCAAAATCTGATTCAAAGACACAATCGTTCACAAAGCCATTAAAATTATCGGTAGTCCGTTCATCGAACAGTGTTTTAAATTCTGTTTCCCGCAGTTCTTGCAATGCTTCATTGAGTATTTTCTGATACATTTCAAAACCGATTTCAGAGATAAATCCGCTCTGTTCACCTCCAAGCATATTCCCAGCACCACGAATATCCAAATCCTTCATGGCAATGTTAAACCCGCTGCCTAAATCTGAAAACTGTACCAAGGCTTCTAAGCGTTTTCTTGCTTCTGAATTTAATACACTAAAACGCGGTGCAATCAGATAACAAAACCCTTTTTTATTGCTTCGTCCAACCCGACCACGCAATTGATGTAAATCACTTAAGCCAAACTGATGTGCTTCATTAATGATGATGGTATTTGCATTTGAAATGTCAATGCCTGACTCAATAATGGTGGTCGCCAATAGCACGTCATAATTACCTTCCATGAAGTCCATCATGACTTTCTCTAACTTTTCTCCGTCCATCTGGCCATGTCCAATACCTACCCGCAAGCCCGGGCATAAGCGCTGCAATAAGCCCGAAATCTCCATTAAGTTAGCCACTCGATTATTCACAAAAAACACTTGGCCTCCCCGACTTACTTCGTAAGAAATCGCATCTCGGATAATTTCTTCGTCGAAAGAAATAATCTCTGTAAGCACAGGTTGACGGTTCGGAGGCGGCGTATTAATGATGCTCAAATCACGTGCGCCCATCAACGAAAACTGCAGGGTTCTAGGAATGGGAGTAGCGGTTAAGGTTAAGGTATCAACGGTAGCCCGAATGGTCTTTAATTTATCTTTTACTGCAACCCCAAACTTTTGTTCCTCATCTATGATCATCAGGCCAAGGTCATTAAATTTCACCTTACCCGCAACAACCGCATGAGTCCCTATGAGAATATCAATTTTACCATCTTTCAGTCGCTGAAGGGTCTCCGCGGTATCCTTTGCCGACTTAAAGCGATTGATGTAGTCCACCGTGCAGGGAAACTCTTTCAAGCGCTCCTTAAAGGTTCGGAAATGTTGCATAGAAAGAATGGTGGTTGGAACTAACACCGCGACCTGTTTGCCATCACATACTGCTTTGAATGCCGCTCGCACCGCGACCTCAGTTTTGCCGAAGCCTACATCACCACACACCAAGCGATCCATTGGCAAGGCGGATTCCATGTCTTTTTTAACGTCTTGAGTGGCCTTAAATTGATCTTGGGTGTCTTCATACATAAACGACGCTTCCAGTTCATTTTGAAGGTAAGAATCCGGTGAAAAAGAGAATCCGGGTTGAGCCTTTCGTTTTGCATATAACTGAATCAAGTCATAGGCTAACTCCTTGATCTTCTTTTTAGTTTTATTCTTTAAGGTAGCCCAAGCTTGGGTTCCAAGTTTATTCACTTTTGGAATCGCCCCTTCTTTTCCGGTAAACTTTGAAATACGATGTAAGGAGTGAATTCCTACATACAGTACATCACCGTCTTTATACACTAATCGAACAGCTTCTTGTGGCTTTCCATTCACATCAATGGATTCAAGGCCAGAAAACATCCCCACCCCATGATCAATGTGGGTAACATAATCTCCTTTTTGCAAGTTGTACAATTCCTTAAGTGTCAGCGCTTGACTGGCTTGACGGAACCCTTCTTTCAATTGAAAGCGGTGGTAGCGTTCAAACACCTGATGGTCTGTATAGCAAAGCAGTTTTTGTGCGGGAAGAATAAACCCTTCATGCAAGGCAAAATGATTTCGAATGATCGGGATTCCATCACCTGTATCCAAGAAAATTTGTTCCAAGCGTTCAAGTTGTCGCGGCTGGTTGGAAAAAAAATGAAGGATATACCCTTGGGATTCGTACTTTGTAAGGTCCTTTCGTAGCAAATCAAAGTTCTTATTGAAAGCAGGCTGCGCAATGGAATCAAACACGACGGTTGCTTTGATGTTTTTATAAACGGCTTTCCCCCAATGAATGGTTTGGATGTTTGCGAATGATTCATGTAATTGTTCACGATCCAAAAACAACGCTTTCGGAGGCGTTAGTGGAATGGTGCTGCTTGATTTATCAAACATTGTTTTTGCCTTATCAAACATGTTGGAAATCGTATCTTCAAACACTTCCACATTATGAATCCAGCATGTTGCGTCGGGACCGAGGTAAGAAAACAAATCAGCAACTTCGGACAACAAATGGGTTGACTGAACATTTGGGATAACATTGAAAAACTTATAGTTTGCTTGCGAAAGTTGGGTACTTGGGTCAAAGCCTCTAATGGTTTCAACCTCATCTCCAAAAAACTCAATTCGAAACGGATGGTCAGCAGAAAAGGAGAACACATCGAGTATCCCTCCACGGATGGCAAATTGTCCGGGAGAATATACAAAATCCACGCGTTCAAATCCATATTCAAGCAACAACTCATTTAGAAAATCGACGGTATACTCTTTTCCAACCTCAATTTTCATGGTATGATTCACCAGTTTCCGTTGGGTAGGTACTTTTTCGAATAGCGCTTCTGGGTAGGTGACAATGAGTACTTTTTTATCGGAGTTCATGCGCTCTAATACTTCGGCGCGATAAACTACATTGGCATTATCGGTATCTTCTAACTGGTAGGGGGTTTTCATGGAGGCGGGAAAGAACAACGCTTTTTCTTGACTCCCACAGATACCTTGTAAATCATTCAGAAAATAGGCGGCAGCTTCTTTATCTTCTAAAACAAACAAATGTTTTCCACCTTTAATATCAGCCGTCGCTGCTGCATAAAAGGCTAAAGACGAACCCACTAAACCTTGCCACAACAGCGCTTTTTCTCCATTACGCAAAAGATTTAGCGTTGTTGAAATTTCTGGAGATTGCTGTACAATCGAAAGCGCCGAGTGGTTTTCCATGCGGGCCTCAAAGGTAGGGAATCAAAAGAAAAGGAATACGAATTATTTCAAAAAAGACATGGCTTTTTCCACCATAAGTTTGGAACCAACAAAGTACGGCACACGCTGGTGAAGTGTTGTTGGAACAATGTCCATAATTCGGTCCTTACCCGTAGTCGCTAAGCCCCCTGCTTGTTCGGCAAGAAAGGCTAGTGGATTACATTCATATAATAAACGCAACCTGCCTTCAGGGGATGCATCTACTGCTGGGTAAATATAAATCCCACCTTTGATTAAATTCCTGTGAAAGTCTGCTACTAAAGAACCAATGTATCTTCCTGAATAGGGCATTCCTGTTTGGTTTTCTCTGCTTTGGCAATACGTAATATACTCGACCAAACCCGGATTACACTCCTTGATGTTTCCCTCATTCATTGCGTACAACCGACCATTTTCTGGCATTTGCATGGACGGATGTGAAAGACAATATTCGCCAATTGAAGGATCGAGGGTAAAGCCATGAACGCCTTTTCCGGTGGTATAAACCAACATGGTAGAGGAACCATAGAGTACATACCCTGCCGCAACTTGTTTGGTGCCCGGTTGAAGCATGTCTTCAAGGGTTGCTGGACCTCCTACCTGGGAAACTCTTCGGTAGATTGAAAAAATGGTCCCAATGGATACATTCACATCAATGTTACTTGAACCATCGAGCGGGTCGAATAGAACAACATACTTTCCTTGTTTGGCAGCATCAGAATCGAAGGCAACAAAGTCATCATTTTCTTCGGATGCAATGCCGCAAATAACGCCGCTAGCAGAAAATGCTTGAATAAAGGCGTTATCTGCAAACACATCTAATTTTTGCTGCGCTTCTCCTTGCACATTTATGTTTCCTTGGGCTCCAAGAATGTGATCTGCTAAGCCCGCCATTCGCACATCGCGACTAATTAACTTTGAGGCAAGGGCTATGTCGTTGAGGATGGATGTAAGTTCCCCTGTAGCAAAAGGAAAATCCTGCTGATTAAGCAGGATAAACTCGTTTAAGGTAATTAATTTTGACATGTATGTTAATCAAACCAAGCACCATAGATTTCAGTAGTTTCAACTGGATTCAAAATGAGCGTAGGAATTAATGCGTCGTTCGTAATGATTGCCTGTTCATAGCTCGTTGTGAACACTCCAAGAATTCCTTGACGATTTAAGTTCATTATCGAAATTAAATCCGCATCAATACTTACCGAGTAACGAATTACCTCATGATCAAAATCTTTTCCCGGCAACACCGATGAATTCATTTCAATTCCTAATTCCTTGAAGTAAGATTCAGCGAAAAGAATATTCGTTTCTACTTGATATTTTAAATACGAATCGGTTTCCTCTGGGGTAACGATATGTACTTTGGAAGAAAAGTAACGTGCTAATTTTGCAACAATTGCTAATTTTTGTTTGGTTTCTTTATGTAAATCCAAAGGCACTACAATATTCTTGTATCCACCTGACTTAGGTGCTTTCTCTTGAACAATAATAAATGGGGTTGGGGAGCTGGTAACCACACGTAAGGCGTTACTTCCAACAACGTGTTGCCACCCATGAGCACCATGTGTTCCCATAAAAATCATTTCCGCTTGATGTTCGGCAGAAAAATCAGCAATGCTTGTGAAGATATTTCCAATTCGAACATTATTCGTTAAGGTAATTCCATTTACGTGATGTGCAGCAATGATTTCATCAATTTTATCGGTTGCTGCAGCTATGTCCTCTTGTTTATCTACAACATGAAGAATATGTATCGTGGTGTTAACGCGTTTTGAAGTTTCAATTGCATGATTAAGTGCAACCGTTGCAATAGATGTAAAATCGTGAGGTACAATAAATGACTTATGTTTCATAGCAGTTTAATTTAGAACAAAGTTAATTGAAAGTAACAAGAATTAATAACTTTGAGCCAGGTTATTTATATGATATTGGTCATATTTAACCCAAATGCTTGAGCACTATGAAAATCATTGGACGGCTAATTAAAAAGACTACTGAAATTGGATTCAAACGCATTAATCGCAAACAACTCAGTTATCAGCACCAACTAAATACACTCACGGAGTTACTTGGGAAAGCACAGCACACTGAATTTGGGTTCTTTCATGATTTTAAAACGTTATTAAAAAGTAAAGATGCTGTTAGTAAATTTCAAGCGCACATACCGATTGTTGATTATGAGGAGTTTCACGCGCGATGGTTACAACATACCATTGCAGGAAAAGGGGATTGCACATGGCCAGGAAAAATAAAGTATTTTGCCCTATCCTCTGGCACCACGGGGAGTCCGAGCAAACGCATCCCGGTTTCAATAGAGATGATTCGTTCATTTCAACGCAGTAGTATTCGTCAATACGCCATTTTACATGCCTTGGATTTAGACGAGGCATTTTTCAGTGCCTCCGGTCTTGCCGTGGGAGGTTCGAGTAAATTGAAGAAGATTGGTAATCGTTACGAAGGCGACCTAAGTGGAATCCTAAAAAAACACACCTCCATTATTGTGAAACCAATCACAAAACCAAGCAATACGATTTCAGCCATCTCGGATTGGAACGATAAGCTTAATGCCATGGTAGAAAAGGCACCTCAATGGAACATTGGTATTATTGCGGGTATTCCAAGTTGGTGCATCATGTTAATGGAGCGTATTGTGGAACGATATAATCTCAATTCAATTCATGACATTTGGCCTAACCTCAGGGTTTATGTGCATGGAGGGGTTTATATGGAACCATACGTAGGTCGCTTAGAAAAAATTTGTAGTAAGCAGGTATTCCTGCTGGACACCTATTTAGCCAGCGAAGGGTATTTTGCATTCCAAACTTCACCCGAGGAAAAAGGGATGAAATTGTTGATGAATAACGGTATATTTTTCGAATTTATTCCTTTCGATTCAAGGTTTTTCAATGAAGAGGGAGAACTGATTTCGACATACAAAGCCCTAACGGTAAGTGAGGTAAAGGAAGGTGTAGATTATGCCTTAGTGATTTCAACCAATGCGGGATTATGGCGTTATTTAATCGGCGATTTAGTGCGATTTATTGATGTTCGGGAGCATCGACTTATTATTTCAGGAAGAATTAAACAATTCCTAAGTTTATGCGGTGAACACCTTTCCTTAGATAATATCAATCAAGCGTTAGCTCGAATCAATGTTCCAAATCGAGTCATTGAGCCGGAATTCACCATTTTCGTAGATAAAGAACAACAACTACATCATTGGTTTGTGGAATTGGTCGAAGAGCATACCGATCAAAACGAATTAATTAAAACCTTAGATCAACACCTTTCAGCAGTGAATGATGATTATTATTCGGCTCGGAAATACAACTTGAAAACTCCTAAGCTAACCAGCCTACCAAAAGGTACTATATATGCCTATATGAAGTCCTTGGAAAAGTTGGGGGCACAAAACAAAATGCCCCGTGTCTTGAGTGATTCACAAGCATCGCGTTGGTTTGATTTCTTAAGCGAGAACAACCTGGTTTAACCGATTTTGGACCGCTTAAAAAGGGATGATTTTGTAAACGAATAGGATAATGAAAATTCTATTGAACTGCGGTAAGCACGGCTGATTTTGGCCAATTCAAGATCGTAGTTTATTCCCAATTGGAATCCCCCTAAATCAATAACAAATACCGGAGAAAGCGTTCCGGTAGAACTCATATACAGTCCTGCACTACAAAACGCATCATTTTTTAATCGGGTAATGGATGCGCTTTGTTTTAGAATGGCTTTTAATAACATGCCGTATCTGCCGATGTAGTGCTTGCCCTGCAACATCTGTAAGGTTTTAAATTCCAACGCTAAGCCATAGCCAATATTGAACTCAGACTCCAAATGTCCCCCAACTTTAACGTTAAGCCGATCATAGGTGATTTCATTATATCTCAATTTTGGGCGAGATACATGTTGTGCAAATAGTCCAACATTGAAATACCGTTGTTGCGTCTGTGCTACACGGGTCCCCTTGGTAGAAAACGTGTAGGAAATACCTGCCCCGGCATCGATGTAACTAAATCGTGCAATTTGATTAGGTTCATTGGTAGGAATGCTCGGGTCAAACGTACTCCCATTCCACTGAGAGTAAAATAATACATTGGAAAGGTCTCCGCTGCGACTACTAACGGATGTTTGTATACCCGCTGAGAACTTTGACCGCCTCGAAGTTACTAAATGTCCACTCAACGATGCGCCTATGTTATTACTGCCAAAACGTGAATCCCCACCGACGTCGCGGTTGAAATGCAGCCCCATTCCAGCGTAGGATTTATTGTCAAAATTATTTTTGCCGAAGGTAAAT
>JBJTWL010000116.1:0-3404 GCA_046081745.1 Flavobacteriales bacterium
TTTATATACGTAGGGCCCTGAACTAAGTCTGACTGCACAGCGATCTTTCTACCATTTGAAGGTGAATTACCTACACCGATTACCTAAATATTACCAAAGATGCCCATGGACATGTCGTATTGTTGTGGTAGGGTAAGAACGGATAAGCAACTTTTAGAAAAAATAGTCGTAACTTTCGATGTAATTCTTATTTCTCGGCATGGTGCTAAAACGACTGATACTTTTAATGCTGCTGATTGCTTCGCATGCAATAAGTGCTCAAACCACTGATAATTCTAAGTCAATACAGGTTGATATATTGTTTGCCCAAGACCTTGATCATCCCAACCTTTATCAACTCACAAGCAACACCAATTCAAATGCACTTTTTGGCACCATAAATTTTTATGGTGCTAATGGAAGGATATTATTGCAGCTTCAAGGTATAGAAATTCCACATGCTCCCGGATATCACGGAATAGACATCAGTGAATTCCCTGAAGCAGAAGAAATAACCATCGAGATGATCATTGAAGATGTTTCATACACCAAAAAAGTTAGGCTATGAAGGGGGTTCTAAGGGCCAGCTTACTTGGCATTTGTATTGTTTTTGGGTTTGAAGTTAGCGCGCAAATTGTGCAGCCTTTTGCTATACGTTACCAAACCAATCAAAAAGGTGGGCTAACTTTTGTCGCTAATACCGCATTAACGTGTAATCCAAATACGAATGGTTGTAATGCTGCGGCTGGATACACAACAGCAAGCATCTCTAGCAACACTTACAACAACAACAACTGGACCATGCAATATGTAGATATAGATGGTAATGGATCCACCTTCATGTCTTCCAGTGATTCCTTAAATTTACCCCAATGTAGTGAAATAAGCTGGGCAGGCTTGTATTGGAGCGCGAGTAATACCACCGCCTCCTCGTACACATCAGCACTCACCCAATATACATCAGCACCTTATGCAGGAACCGTTCAGATTAACGGAGGTGTTGGAACATTTAGTGGTTACAATGTAGGGGATCAGATTCTTATTACGCAAACAGGTGGAGGAACTACTAACCAAAGTATAGAAGGAATATTCACTGTAGTTGTAGCCACTGCGAACAATATAGTAATCAATGTTCCATGGTCCACAATCGTCGACGTAAACACTAACGGACAAGTTAATATTATTCCTAATGGATGGGCCAACCGATCACAATGTAAGTTCAAAGTTAATAACGGAGCTTATCAAACATTAACGGCTGATCAAATTGTAAACAGTTCCACCGGATACTTATCCTACTTCTGTTATAAAAATGTAACATCGATTGTGCAAGCGGCTGGCACGAAAGCTCGCTTTACCTTAGCCGACATGATATGCTGGACTGGTGCATCCAACTTTGCTGGGGGATGGAATTTAGTAGTTGTATACAAAAACACCAATATGACCGATCGAAACCTTACGGTATTTGACGGACTTGCAGTGGTAAATAGTGGAAATAACACAACCGTTCCAATCAACGGATTCGTAACTCCACTTTCAGGGCCTGTTAATTTTGAGTTAGGTGTTGTAACTTTAGATGGTGACCGCGGATCAACTGGGGATCAATTAAGTTTTAACGGGGTTGCTAATAATTACGTAAATGTAACCGATGCCATGCACGTTGCAGGCAATTCCTTTAATTCCACTATATGCTATAATGGTACTTTTACCCCATTCCGCTCACCAAACCTTAATAATACACTTGGTTATGATGCCAATTTATATGTGCCGAATAATGCATCAAAGAACTTTATTGGCAATGCAGCCACAAGTGCCAATATTCGACTAAGCACCAGTACGGATATCGTAATGGCGCAAGTAATCACGAGTGCCATTGATATTTATCAGCCCGATTTAAGAGCAACTTTATCAATAAATGACTTAAACGGGGGTCAAGTCATGGCCAACGATATTTTAGAATACACCATTAAATGTGTCAACATTGGATCGGACACTTCTATCAATACGTTTGTTGTGGACACCTTAGATATTCGAACCAATTTAATTCCAGGTACACTCCAAGTACTCTATGGACCTAATACAGGGTTCAAAACAGATGCCTTAGCAGATGACCAAGGGGAATACAATGCAGCGAATCGAACGGTCAAATTCCGAATTGGTACAGGAGCAAATGGAATCAATGGTGGTCAGGTTAATAATTCAGTTCAAGGAACAGATAGTACATTGGTAAGATTTAGGGTTCAAGTAATCGATGATTGTTTGCTCCTAAATTGTGATAGCACTCTTACAAATCTCGCCTACATATATGGAACAGGTAATATTTCTGGTGCATTATACACGAATAATGGAACACCCAACACGTATGATGCATTCGGTTGTCCAACGAATACAAATTCTAGCGTAGTATTTCATACCAGTGGTTGTCCTCCGGCCGTAATTACCAACAATGGGCCTCTCTGCGCAGGCCAAACCCTACAATGGACAGGGCCTTCTTCCACATTTGCAAACTATTCTTGGACAGGACCTAACAGTTTTACCTCTACGGTACAAAACCCAAGCATTGCCAATTCAACTACAGCGGCAACCGGTAACTACAACTTATTGATTGGATTTACAGGTAATACATGTACGTATAATTTAACTAATGCCGCTATCGTTTGGCCGTTACCAACGGTTACGTCAAACGTCACTAATGTTTCATGTTATAATTATTCGAACGGGCAAATTGCATTAACTCCTGGAATAAACACACCATACTCCTACAGTTGGAATACTGGGTCAACGAGTAATCCGTTAACTGGTGTTACGGCTGGAAATTACACCGCTACTTATACTGACGCCAACGGATGTGTCAATACATCCAATTACACGATCACACAGCCTAGTGTATTTACTGTAAGTACAACCGTTACTTCTAATTACAACGGTCAACAGGTTTCCTGTTTTGGATCCACCAATGGTTCTGCCTCTTCAACGGTTACCGGTGGAACCGCACCGTACACATATTCATGGAGTAATGGAGTAAGTACGCCCAATTTATCGAACATTGGTGCTGGTACCTACACCCTTACGGTTACGGATGCACAGGGATGTACCGCCACATCAAGCGTCACCCTGGTTAATCCTCCTCAGTTAACCAGCTCTGCCACAATTACCTCTAATTACAACGGGCAAAACGTATCTTGTTTTGGATCTACCAATGGCTCGGCGTCTGTAACTGCGAATGGAGGCACTCCGGGTTACACTTATTTTTGGACGCCAGGCGGAAGTTCTAATTCTAGTTTATTAAACATCGGAGCAGGAACGTATAACGTTACCGTTACAGATTTAAACGGTTGTACCTCTTCTTCTTCCGTGACCTTGGTTAATCCACCGAATCTCGCAATTACGGTTTCCATTACTTCAAATTACAACGGTCAAAACATTGC
>JBJTWL010000117.1:0-4904 GCA_046081745.1 Flavobacteriales bacterium
GTCGCCTTCAGCGGGAAAGAAATTACCTACCAGTCGTGGTATGGTACCCCAGAAAGTGTGGTCTTTGGCAATGCTGCCGACCGAAATGCCTATGCCGATCGCAATGGATTGTCCGATGCGGAGCGTCAAAATCTGTTGAATTCGGGAAGAACCTATAACTATTATACCTATCAAAACCAGGTGGACCATTACCAACAGGATAACTATCAATTGCATTTCACCCATCGCTTTAAAGATCAAAAATGGGTATTGAATGGCGCAGGTCATTACACCTATGGACGTGGGTATTATGAAGAGTACCGGACCAATGATGAATTATCTACGTATCAAGTGAGTCCGGTAATTCTTGGGGGAGATACCATTACCGCTTCCGATTTAATCCGAAGAAGGTGGCTTGATAATCACTTCATAGGTGCCATTTATTCCTTAAGCTATCAGGGAGGTGTTCAACTGACCACGGGAGGGGCAATAAATAACTACCGCGGTGCACATTTTGGTGAGGTGATTTGGTCGCGTTTTGCATCCGATAGCGACTTGGGTGATCGGTACTACGATGAGCTTGGCAATAAATTCGAATTCAGCCATTATGCCAAACTTCAACAGCGGAAACAAAAGTTTCAGTGGATCCTCGATATGCAATATCGGTATGTCAATTATGAGTTTTTAGGCTTGGATTTTGTCTCTGGGGTATTGAAAGATGTTACGCAAACGGTTGACTTTCACTTTTTCAATCCAAAGGCATCTATATTTTATCAATTGAAATCAAACCATCAATTTTATGCTTCTGTCGGTCGGAGCAACCGAGAACCAGTCCGTAGGGATTTTAGGGAATCTACCCCAAGCAGTCGTCCTAAAGCAGAAGCCTTAATGGATTATGAGCTAGGTTATACCTGGCAGAATAGGGGGATGATCTTGAAAGGAACACTATACTATATGGATTTTGACAACCAATTGGTAATAACGGGACAAATCAACGACGTTGGGGGCTATACCCGAACGAATGTAAAGGACAGTTACCGACGAGGAATTGAGTTAGAAGCGAAGTACAAACGCATCAAGAACCTTGAAATTAATGGAACCCTCACCTTGAGTCAAAACAGGGCGAATAACTACGTGGATTACCTGGATGTATATTTGGATTCGGTTCCATATTACACCCAACAGCAAACGAACTACAGCCAAACCACCTTGTCTTTTTCCCCCAGCGTAATTGCTGGACTGGCATTCAGTTATACTATTCCAGCATGGAAGCTTTCGTTGGATTGGACCTCTAAATTCGTGAGTAAGCAATATATGGATAACATCCAAACGAGCGAATTGCCCGCGTTTAATTATTCTAATTTCGGGCTTCGGAAATCGTTCAAGATGAAAGAAAATTCGGAGATTCAGCTTTCAGCTACCGTCAACAACGTCTTTAACCAAAGATACTCCAACAACGGTTATGCTTTTGCGTATCAATACGCGGGAGTGAAAACCACCGAGCGATTCTTTTACCCGCAAGCGGGTAGAAATTTCATGGTACGAGCGGCAATTGCCTTTTAATTACTTATATTTGGGTAAATTCAACACCTATGAAATATCTTTCTTTCTTTTTGATATCTTGTAATGTGCTATTCATGAATTTTGCACAAGAGGCTTCTGATAATAGGCTAATTGAATCATTGACTATACCTAATGAGGACTGTGCAACCTATCCCGGCGGTCATGAAGCATTAATGAAGTTCCTTCAACGTGAAATTGCTTATCCACAATCCTGTATAGAATCCAATGTTTCAGGTAAGGTCATGGTTCGGTTTTCGGTAGACCATGCGGGTAAGGTGAATGAGGCCAAGGTGGTGAATTCAATTCATCCAGATATGGATGCTGAGGCACTGCGTGTGGTAAACATGTTGCAATGGTCGTGGAATTCAGGGTGTACAGAACCTAAAGTTTTTTATTCTTTACCCATAAATTTTGCCCTAGGAAATGAGGATGAACCCTTGGAAGAAAAATCAGATAAACTAAGTCCTCATTTTGCGGGCTTTGATATCGGCTTTGGAAAATTAATGATGGATAATCCAACTGATTATCCCTATTGGAACGTTTCGAACATGAATGTATGGAATTTTGGGTTCAATTTACTCGAATACAAAATCCCAATTTTTAAACAATATCTGGGGCTTACTACGGGTGCCGGGATGAATTTCACCAACATCGACCTTGGGCAATACGATCTTATTCATACTTCCAGCGTAATTGGCGGAGCGGTTGATACTGTTTTTGCCATTGAAGGGTGGAATAATTTACCGTATAAGCAAAATAACCTTTCCTACGGTGCCATCACCATTCCATTACTTTTTGAGGTTTGCTCCAAGGCCGAATCAAAGAATTCATTTTATTTGAATTTAGGGGCAGTTGGCTATTGGAATTTTGGTGGAACTTGGTCAACTCGCGGTAAATATTCCAATGGGGATCGCTTTCAGAACACCGTAAATTCACGCTTTCAAATGCTGCCTTTTGGGGCGTATGCTACCGCTCGATTAGGATTTGATCACTATGGTCTTTTCGTTAACTATAACCTGACGCCTATATTTAAAAAAGCAGCCACGGCCCCCTTATATCCACTGACATTCGGGATTACCTATAATTTCGATTATATAAATTAACGTGCCTTGTTAGCGTTGAATAGGCGAGATATTACTTCTTCAAGCTGACTTAATAAAGGACTTTTACCATCGTTTGAAATAATATAAGTAGCTAAAGGAATTTTCTGCTCGTCGCTCCACTGACTTATCATACGAGCCTCGGCTTGCGCAACCGTGCAACGATCTCGCTCCAAGATGCGGTGTATTCTTAGTTCTTGCGGAGCAATGACCAATACCGTCGCATCAAATTGCTGGTACGCCCCTGTTTCAAATAATATCGCAGCTTCGTTGAAAACCAGTGCGGAATGCTGTTCGGCACACCAGCGGTCAAAGTCAGCCCTAACCACGGGATGAATGAGCTGATTTACAAAAATCCGATTGGGTTCCGAATTAAAAATATGTGCCGCAAGTTCCTTTCTGTTGAGTATTCCTTCCGAATAAATGCTCGTTCCAAACCTAGAAATTAATCCAGCTCGAATTTCAGAATGCGTATCGGTAAGCACTTTTGCTTGCTCATCTGAATAATATACCGGATATCCCATTTTTTCAAGTACCCGGGCAATATAACTTTTTCCGGAACCAATTCCTCCGGTGAGTCCGATTCGTTTCACGCTTCTAAGATACGCCAAAGTTGCATTGCTTCCACTGGCTTTTCCCTATCTTTGTGGAATGACAGAAACGCCATGGTTCGCTTCTTGGTTTGATACTTCGTATTATCACCAGCTTTACAATCACCGAGGCGAGGAAGAAGCGCAAGCATTTATTGAACGTTTAGTTGATTTCTTAGCCCTAGAACAAAATTCGAACGTGTTGGATTTAGCGTGCGGTAAGGGAAGACATGCCAGAACGCTACATGCTCTTGGATTGTCTGTACTCGGTACCGATTTATCCCCTCAAAGTATCGCTTTTGCCAATGAATCTGCCGTTGAAGGATTGCGCTTTAAGGTTCAAGACATGCGTGAGCCCATTCAAAACGATTCTTTTGCTGCCGTATTCAATTTATTTACCAGCTTCGGTTATTTTGATTCCACTACGGAAAATCAACGAGTCATTGATGCCGTGTACACAATGTTAAACCCACGAGGCATTTTAGTGATTGATTTTTTAAATGCAAAGCGCGTGATTGACACCTTGGTGCCTCATGAGCAGGTACAACGTGATACACTTACGTTTAACATTCGCCGAGAAATAGCCTCAGGTAAAGTAATCAAGCACATTGAGTTTACTGATCAGGGAAATGCATTTCATTTTACCGAACAAGTTCAACTGCTTGGACTTGCGGATTTTCAGGAACTGTTGAACGAACACTTTCATATTCTCCATACCTTTGGCGATTATTCCTTAAGCGAGTTTGATTCGTCGACATCTCCTCGGTTAATTTTAATAGCACAGAAAAGATGAGTCCTGTATTGATGGTTGCGGTTCTAATTGCTGTAGTTGCTGCAGGGGGAGGCTTCGTACATTTTCTTCAAGCGAATAATAAATCACAGTTTATAAAATTGGCCCTCGCATTTAGTGGTGGATTTTTATTGGCTATTGTGTTTGAACATTTATTACCTGAACTGTATGCCGGTGAAACGGCAAACATTGGTATTTATATCCTTATTGGGTTTTTAATCCAACTCATCATGGAATATTTCTCGGGTGGAATCGAGCATGGTCATATTCACGTGCACAAAGGGCAAGCCATGCCATGGTCACTTTTTATTTCGCTTTCAATTCATTCCATCATAGAAGGGATTCCCTTGGGGAATGATGTGGATCCCTTGCATCACATACATCATCATGACCACAAACTCTCATTGTTTTGGGGGATTGTTTTTCATCAAATTCCGGTAGCAATCGCCCTTATGACTTTATTACTAAATACATCGTTGCGTAGAGGAATGGCGTGGTTGGTTTTATTGCTTTTTGGTATTATGACGCCCTTAGGCTTACTCATCGGGTTAAAAGTTCCAATGGAACAAACTGGCATTAGCGTACCGGTAGTGTTGGGTGTGGTGATAGGAATGTTCTTACATATCTCTACCACCATTATTTTTGAAACTTCTGAAAACCACAAATTTAATCTATTGAAATTATCCAGTGTAATTGCTGGCATTGCAGGAGCGCTTTTGATGTATTAAATCAAATTAAACAAATCGTTGATCCCGAGCGTTCGATTCACAGTAAACCCTTCCGCATATTTAGCCCCAATTGGACGACCAAATTGCAACATTCTCCCCTTCATAAATTCGAAGAAATGTGCATTGGAAATGGGTGTTTCCGGTTCCGTAGAAT
>JBJTWL010000118.1:0-4484 GCA_046081745.1 Flavobacteriales bacterium
GAAAGTTCGATGGTAGATGTTTTTTTCATGTTATTTTTTTTCAGGCGCCTCATAGCTCTGAAGTATTTTCAGGTAGGACGTTTGTTGTAATTGCGCTAAACTAAGGGTATTTTGTTCCATGTATTGTTTAACCATGCGGTACCCTAAAAACTGTCCCATCCGATCCGGGCTTTCCTGTGGTAATCCGCGGGTGAATGGCCCTTCATGCAATAAACTTTGCTTGGCGTCTTCGCCCGTATTGTAAAGCAATTGTTCGTCAACTATGTACTTCCAAAGTGCACCTTCACTGGCCAAGGCCCAATCATAATCTTTATTCGTATATCGGAGTATTACGGCCTCTTTTTCTTGGGGTAAGCAAGCCGAAGTAATAAATAATAATTTCCCCCAACGGATCATTTCCGTGGCGTAGTTCTCTTTCGTTTCTTCGATATAATGGGTACTTAACCAACCAATTACCACATCGCGTTCCATGAATTCTGGGGCCATTCCTTCTTTAATCCATGAAAAGAATCGATCATTTGGCAATTCCTTGATGACATCGGTTTTCTCGCCTAAATAGCGTTCCAATCCGATGGCGATTGATTTTTGGGAGCAAAATATCGAGCTAGTAAATCCTGAATTGATCCAGAAAACATGCTCAGGAACCGGAGATTTTTTGAAATGATATTTCATGCGTTTGAACGCATTGCTTAAGGATACTTGGTGTGTTGCTAATTTTTCCCCGAATTGATTCCCAATACGTTGTTCCAATCGAATCACGAACGGGTTCTGGTTGTATCGATTTAATCCATTGAGGTAGCTGCTGTCTGGAGATAAACGAATTCCGTAACAATACCCAAATAAGTATCCAGCAACATCTTTGTCAATCCGCCCTAGTTCGTTTCGATGGGTAAGTTGTGTGTTTGGATTAGGGGTAGCAAGTACCGAATCGCTGTTATGAAACGTAAGGGAGAGGTCAATATCACTAACATCAACATCATACGGATTGCTGTTGCATGACGAAAGCAGAAGGATCAGAGAAAATAAAAGGAAGGAATTTCTAATGAAACCCATGGAATTGTATTATTTTTAATTTTGTCAAAAATACTATATTCTAAAACCTTATGAAAAAAGTCGCTTCTTTTTGTTTCTTAAGCTTGATATTGAGCTTGGGAGCCTATTCAACGTTTGCCCAAGATTCAGCTCCCCGCAGATTGCAAGCAGGTATGACTGGAAATTTTGGAATTAATATGGTAAAACCAACGGATACCTATTTTAATGCATCACCCTTTAATCATGATTTATCGGTCGGGATAATTTTTAATACCAGCTTCAAAGGCTCACCGAATTTGGGTATTTCTACAGGGTTTGAATTTGAATTCACCAAGTTAAATTACGAGGCTATAGATTCTGTATTTTATCGCTATGCAGGATCGAATATCCTTCATCAGGACGAACTGGGAGGTACAGGTTATTTACTAACCAATCGTCAATATAGTACTGTTGGCATTGCGGTACCATTAATGATGTTATTTAGAATGGACCCAATCGGTGATTGGAAGATTTTTGCCAAGTTTGGAATTAGAAATTCATTTATGGTTTCTCAACGAATCTCTGATCGTGGATTTGATGTGGGTGCCGATGCAAATGGCCTGACTTTTACCGCAAAAGAAAATGCGAATTTAAAATCCTTTGGGGATCAGTTTTTCTACAAAGGGTCGGTTGGTTTTTCAGCAGGAGCTGAATGGAATTTTGCAGGATCTACTTCGTTGGTGCCTGAACTTGGGTTCTATTATGGTTTAACACCACTTCATTTCCGGGCCATTGAGGATAATTACACGTTTTCTGATGCATCTGGAACGTATTTCTATCAAAAAGCCCGTCAAAATCAATTGATTTTAAAGCTTTCTTTGTTGTTCTAAGCGTGGATAAACTTCCTGCCTATATTAGTAATTGGTTAGCCGAATATTGTTCCAAAGCAAGGCAAGAAGGCTATGTAATCGGTATTTCTGGGGGTGTTGATTCCGCTTTGACCTCAACCTTGTGTGCGAAAACTGGATTAAAAACAATCTTGGTAAGCATGCCGATTCATCAGCAACCGGATCAATTGATGCGAGCCCACCAACACATCGCTTGGTTGACTTCAAATTTCAGCAACGTTACTTCCATTGAAGTTGATTTAACCGCTAGTTTTGAAACCTTCCGTTCAACCCTTCCAGATGAGGTTTCGAACCATGAATTAAGCATGGCGAATTCACGCGCCAGATTGCGTATGACTACCTTGTACGCCATTGGACAAGCCAATGCGTGCTTAGTTGCAGGGACTGGAAATAAAATCGAGGATTTCGGCGTTGGGTTTTATACCAAGTATGGCGATGGGGGAGTAGATGTAAGTCCAATTGCAGATTTAACAAAATCCGAAGTTTGGGCTTTAGCAAAGCATCTTGGGGTTTCTGATGAAATCACCAATGCTAAACCAACAGATGGGTTATGGGGTTCCGATAGAACCGATGAGGATCAATTGGGAGCATCATACCTGGAGCTTGAATGGGCAATGGAATTTAATGGAAACGAAGCGAATTTAAGTGAGCGTCAACGTGAGGTCTTGGCAATTTATCGGCGATTTAATGCAGCCAATCAACACAAAATGCAAGCGATTCCGGTGTGTATTATTCCCGACGAGTTAAGGTACTAACTCAAGGATTCAGGCGCTAAGCGCAACACGATTCCATCGATCGAATCATCCAAATGAATTTGACAACCCAAGCGGCTGTTAGGTTTTACATAAAACGCTTGATCCAACATATCCAATTCTGCATCACTTTGTTCGGGCAGCTCGGTTTCAGATTCCAGATATACTTGGCATGTTGCACACATTGCCATTCCGCCACATTCACCCAATACGGGTAATTCATAGGCTTTGCACAATTCCATGATGTTCATGTTCATGTCGGTTGGGCCTACCAATTCATGGGCCTGGCCTTCTCGGTCAATAATAGTGACTTTAATCTCGTTCATATCAGTTGTAAATGCGAAGTATATTTGATCCGTTGTATTGGGTGGCGTATTGCCTTAAGCCGTATGCTGAATTGGTAATGGGAGAACCATCATACAGTGAAAATCTTGCATTATTACAAGAATCGATTAATTCAAGAAAATTGTTGGCGTCCGGATAAAGTGGTTCAATGCAGGTTCCTTCAACATCAGCAGGCGAGTGACGATCGAAGGCCACAAATTCATTCAAAGATTTACGGTATACGATAATTCCTCGGGACCCCCCATTCACATAGGTGTAGCCACTCACACCCTGCAGGGCGCTGTAACTCGGGAAATTTAGGTCTATGGTTACATCTACCGGAACATTGGGTACAGGATTCTGGTTGTTTTTACCACAGGAAAGCACTGAAAGTGAGGTAACTAAAATAATTAATATGCGTTGGAACATAGGTCAAAGGTAGTAATAATGCGATTAATTCACTTCACGCGGCGCCATTTAGTACTGATCTGTTTAATAATACTGGTTGCTTGCAAGGCTGGGTCAGACAGTGCGTTTGAAAAGCAGCGGGCAGCGGAATGGAAAAAGCATCATAAAGCGGAAAAACGAAGAAAACGTATGGTCGAAAAGTCCTATAAAACGCATCTAAAAAATCAGTCAAAACCCATGCGTAAAGCCATGAAAAAGGACAATCGTCGTATGCGCCGCGACAAGCGCCGAAAAGCGAGAAGATATGGGTAATCTCATGGGTTATGCCTCCACAATCATTGTACCTACTACCTTTTCTTCAAACTAAATTGGCTATACATTGTTTAATGCGTCATGAGAATTATCATATTTACTTTATTCCTTGTAGGGATTAATGCACGAGCTCAAGACTTAACTTCCTTTAATCAAACACGGCTGAAAAAGGATCAACGTTTAATGTTAAGCTTAGGTACCTGGGCAGGGGCAAATATCACCGCAGGAACAATTGGCTGGGCCACGGCTCAGCAACCCGAACTCAAGTCGTTTCATCAAATGAATGTGATGTGGAATGCCGTTAATTTAGGCTTAGCAGTCCCTGGGTATTTGCGGGCTCGTAATACAAAAGCGGTACTCACCTTATCACAAACAGTATCTGAGCAGCAGAAAACGGAGCGGATTTTCTTATTAAATACCGGCTTGGATGTTGCCTACATTACCGCGGGGTTTTTATTGCGCAGCATGGCGCTAAACAATCAAGCCAAAGCGGACCAATTGAATGGTTTTGGAAACGGATTAATCCTTCAAGGGACCTTTTTATTTGCCTTCGATTTAACAGCCTTTGCTATTCATCATCGCCATGGGAAGCAATTGGTTAAGATGTTGTAGTTAACGGAATGTGCGCCCTTCGACAAGCTCAGGGGGCGCACAAAAATTAATTTATTTCATTTAGCGTAGTTCCTGAGTAATCCGAAGGATGTTTCGAAGGGCCGCTTGTTCTATACTGCCAATTCTTCCCACGCTTCCATTAACCCGTCAAGATTCG
>JBJTWL010000119.1:0-15930 GCA_046081745.1 Flavobacteriales bacterium
AAGCCAATATAATCGGATAATACGTATTGATAAATTTCATCATTCTAAATAATTTTTTGGTGTGAATACTTTAATAACAACACAATGTAACCATTTTTTGTATTAATGACAAATAGGTATCCAAAAAACTAGTGTTAAAAAGCCTTAATCAAATAAATCTACCGCAAGGCGAAAAGTATTGCAATGTGCCTCGACAATGACTTTGATATCTGGGGAATAGCCGCCGCCTAGGGCTACGGCAACAGGAATTTGACGGGCTTTAAGGGAATTAAATACAACCGCGTCGCGCTTTTTACAAGCGGCAAGACTAACTTGAAGTTTGCCAAACTTATCGGTATCCAGGATATCGACACCCGCCAAATAAAAGGCAAAATCGGGTTCAAAAAGGTCCAATACCTTTGGTAAATGTTCTATTAATAGTGTTAAATAAGTTTCACTATTGGTACCATTAGCCAGCTCGATATCGAGGTCAGACTTCTCTTTATGAAACGGATAATTAGACCCCCCATGCATGCTAAATGTAAATACCGACGGATTGTTTTGAAACAGCTTTGCGGTCCCGTTTCCTTGATGCACATCTAAATCGATGATTAAAATCTTTTGGCACAAACCACTATGCAACATCAAATTGGCGGCAATAGCCATGTCATTCAACAAACAAAAACCCTCGCCTTTATCTGCAAAGGCATGATGCGTTCCACCTGCAATATTCAGCCCCGCCCCATACTTAAGCGCATGCAGCGCCACCTCAATAGTACCTTGCGTAATCATCAACTCGCGTTGGATCAACTCAATGGACTGCGGAAAACCAATTTTACGCTGTTCAGACTCACTGAGCTGCTGCAACAAAAGCTTGTCCAAATACGCCTCATCATGGGTCATGAGCACCACCTCGCGCTCACATGCACCCGGCCTAAAAAAATGCCCTTCATGACACGTGCCTTCATGCAGCAACTGCTGCGGTATCAGCTCATATTTCAACATCGGAAACCGATGATTCTCGGGCAACGGATGCGCATAAATAGGATCGTAGGCAATTTGAATCATAAAAAAGACAAACTTAAGAAACTAATGGTCTAAATCGTATATCAAAGTAACTGTAAACCCATGACCTTACTCGAATTGCTTCGTTATGACCTAAGGTGGGGAAATTACTTCACGGAGATTTGTTTCATATGTATAAAGGTATTATTTTCTTTTGTCTTGATACAAAAACTTCCACCTACTTTTTTGGATAAAAAAGTAGCAAAAAATCTACGCGACGAGTTTTATACGCTGCGATTTACTCCTAAGGCTTGACCATTTCAGTGATCTTCCGCCGCGGCGGAAGCTTCTTCATGGTGCCCAAGCCTTAGTTCGTCTCTCTTGCTAGTAAAACAGTCGCTCAAGAAATTACATTTGAAGGCCAGTTCGGTGCTGAAACCGAAACATCCAAGTGCCGGAGAACGCTATATACCTTTGGTGCATGTTTAGGGGACAAGTAAAGGGAACTGAAAAATCGGCTTGTGCCGACAACGTAGAAATCGAAATTTGTAATTACTATTGATAAAATTTAAATACATTTGGTCAATCAAATTATTTACATGAAAATCACATATTTATTACTGACACTGTGTGGATTATGGTCTACCTTAATTGGACAAACCTTTCATCAATATGAGTACAACAAGTTTGGCACTCGAAAAATTACCGTTTTAAAACTGACTCCAGACACACTTGAAATTAAGTGTAATCTAAATCCAAGTGAGCGTTGTGCATGTGAAAGTTTTGAAATTTTTAAACTATCAAAAAATGAAAGAGGGAATTATTACAGTGATCTAGGAAGTGACGGCGATCAATTTATAGAGGCGAATATATACGACGGTAAAATAAAATCGTTTGTAGTGAGCAAGGGTGGATATGACTGTTGTGAAGTTTCTACTGGGATTTATTTAGTAAAACCTGCGCCACCTGCTGGCTCAACCACAACGCCTAAACTCAGCACGGTCAATGCCGCTCCGAAAGAATTCTATAATTATTGGAACAATTTTCAAAGCAAAATGAATAATACCGATTCAATTAAAGAGCACATACATTTTCCGTATGCCATAAAATGTAATTGGCTATACGATTACACTCAAATTTCGTCCTCAGATTTCCAAGCATATGGGGTTGATGTATTTGTGAATGGAAATGCATTCATAGGCGCTCCCTTTGCTACCTTCAACTACCCAAAAAACAAAGGCTTGTTTATTAGTCCTATTATTACGGATGATTATAACATCTCACCATACATGAACGAAGATTTTGTAACGTTTTTCAAACAACAATTCGGTTCACTGGACGACATTTACATGGTTGCCGATTTGGCTCATTATTTCGAGGAGGGCAGTTACAAGGCTTATTTTAGGGCAAAAAACGATACGTTTGAATTCATAGGCTTTGAGGGATCAGAGCAGGGAGATTAAGGGGCATACTTACCGAGGTCATGCCTTTCTTTTGTCTTGATATTAAAGCGTGGCCTTACTATTTCCACTTACACTTCGATACGTCCTTCGGACTACTCAGTGTCCGTGGAAAAGCAAAAAGCTCGGTGAAGGGTTTAAGCTTCACCATTGATGATTAAGATTGAATCGAACCCTGATTTCCACGCCCCTTTCCGTTTAGCTACTTTTGCCCTCAAATCTTCCTCCATGAAACGCATCAGTCAATACAAAAAATTATTTCAAATTGAAGATCAGATTGAATTGGGTGCGCTTAAATCAACCTACCGAAGCCTGGTGAAGCAATGGCATCCTGATAAGTTTCAAGACGGCGATCCCATGCAAGCGGAGGCAGCGATCAAAGGCAGAGAAATTACCGACGGATATCATTTTCTCGTAAGCATTGCGCCAGAGACCATCGAGGCAAATCGGGCCGAATACAATGAAACCATCATGGAATGTGGTATTGCCGACTTCAAACACAAAGGATTACTGCTTGAAATCACATTCACCAATGGCGAAACCTACGAATACTTTGGGGTGAATGCCAATGTCTTTAAAAAGTTCCTGAATTCAGATAAGCAGGTACGGTTTGCGAAACGTTTCATTTATGAAGCCTACCTTTACCGGAAATCGAAAAAAGGAAACACGGAAGCATAATTCCCGCAGGGTGCTATTCTTCCTGATGCAAAATCTGGTAATTTATTCCCCTTCCTTCAGTAACTGGTTTTGCATTTGGTTTTCCAAGTTCTATCGTAAATCTACCCTCCTTGTATGCTGCGTCCGCATAATTTGGATATTCCTTTTCAAAATTGGAAGCCACAAATGGAATTCCAACAGGGGTACCATTAACCCGGAAATTCTCACAAATAAACTTCATGTAAGGAAGGGTGTTGACATTGACTCGTTTGCCATACAATTCAAAGAAGATATAATTGTTCTCACTTAGCGTTAAGGATGTTCCTGGAAACGCTAAGGATCCACAACTATACGTTTGCTTTTTCTTGTGGTCGTATACCTGCATCTCGACATAGGTATGCAAGATGCTATCTAACATCACCGTTTCCTTAGTTTTAATAAGCGAAATCGTATAGGTTCCTTTGTTCCATGAAAGGCCGTTTCTAACCGAGACAAAATCATCTTCATAGCCACTGCTTTCGCATACGCCACCGTCAGCTTTTTTAAATGCCAAGGAGGTACGTGTTCCCCAACGAGAAAAAATCATCGATCTACCTAATGGAATGAAGCGGCCGCTGTTCTCGCCTTTAATTACCGAATAATAGCCTCCACACTGCGTTTGAATCCCCCCATAAAACTGAACACCATTCAATTCACTGGTTCCAAACGGGGCGATATACAATTGTAAGCTATCGGGAACATCATTCAACACCTTAAGGTCCAATGAAAAGGTTTCCATGTCGTACTCCCGATCCAGCCAGAAATCCAAGTCCACCATATGCCATGGGGGTTTAGCAATAAAGTCTGCGAGGTATTTATTGTCTTGAAAATGTCCGGTTCTCCAAGTGCCATCCGGAAAAAACTGCGTTCCAATGCCACTCATTTGCCCCAATTCTATCTCTCCGTAATAGCTACTTCCATTGGAAAAGGTTAATGTCCCTAGTTTTGCAGTTGGCTCCATCGGATTTTCTTCTTGTGCACGAAAGGGAGGTATCATTCCGATAAACAACCCAATCCATATGATCCATTGTTTTTTCACTGTAATAAGTTTTTAGTTTATCAATCTTACTCATTGCTATTTCGAGCAACAACAGGGTCATATTCCAACATATAACCATCGCTTTCAAATAACTCAAATTTCACATTTTTACACTCCATAAAAACACTTAAATACCCACCTTCATCGTTTGAGGTAACATACGTCACTATTACTTTCTTTTTGTTTTCAAAGAAAGGCATATGTGAAAAGATAGGGGTGTCCATTTCCCAATCCACCGAGGTAAGTGCAGTATCAATACCATTCATACCCATTACCTTTTTATGGCTCTCAACAGCTTCTTCCTTGGATTCGAATTCCTTTTCGTAAATGCGTAATATGGGCCGTACATCATGGACAGCACGTCCCTCGTATCCTTCAAATAACAATAGCACTTGAGCTTTTCCTTGTAATGTATAAATACTTGATACTATGAATACAAGTAATAACATTGTTTTTTTCGGCGATTTTGCCTCATAAATTATTCGGTTCATTCCAATAAGATTTATGCCTAGTGGCGGTTAAACAATAAAATCATTCAGAATAAACTGGCTTAGCATATTCTTTTGAGCGGCGCCCCTCATCATTTTTCCACCGTGCCCTGCCGGGTCGGTTGGCTTCTGCAAACACAGAAATTCTGGATGATTATACCCCAATAACGAGCGGTTATACCTTGGTTACAAAAATTTTAATTTGAAGGGAATTTGGCGATTATAACGCCTTTGACTTCCGATAAAAAATTGACATAAGCACCACATGGGGGAAACTGAGTGCCGCTAGAAATATGAAAAATTGACCCCATGAGAAGGATTCGAAATATGCATTGAGTCCGAACAACAAGAACGCACCTACGGTAAATGGCAGTGCTTTTATCCAACGTTTTAGCTCCGAATCCGTGGTCAATTCTTTAAGTTTCTTCCAACCGTGAAAACTGTGTTGAAATATAAAAAAGATCCCGAAGGCTGGCATTAAGGGAAGGGTGCTTAAAACAAGCAAGGATAACACACTGACGATTACGTATCGATTCCTCGTCCATCCCATAAAACATGCTCCTCCGAGTAGAATCCACCCCAATCCAAACGCCTTATTTAAAGGCAAAACATCGGGCAAAAGCACGTTCATGTCACGTAAAACATAGACCGTTTCCTCCAAGTGACTCACCAATAAACCTAACAAAAAATACCCTCCCCAGAGCATCGCCATTAGCGTCCTTCCCAAGTGCCAATGGGCCATATCCGCCTCCCCGAAATGCCACATGGAGTAGGCCATAAAACATAACAACCCAACCCAAGGGCTAAGCCAAAATAAGACTAAGATCAAGGCCCCAAGCCCAAGGTACGTCAGTACATAACCTAACATATTCCAACCCCACGGTTTTTTTAATGCGTGCAGGTGATCCAAAGCACCATGAGGTACCCCAAGAGCCACCATCCCAACCCCTAAGATTCCGTACACCGTGGAAATTTGACCGAATGCTTGAAGCACAACGGCTAACCCACTTATTAATAGCATTGGACTCAAATCTTGGAAATAGCGTGCACTCCTCCAAATAAAATCTTTAATAGCGGCACGCACAAATAAACCTATCGGTAAACTGCCTAGAATACTCAGGTCTTCGCTTAGCGCGCTTCGTTCGTCTAAAAATTTAAAAACCTTAAGCACTGAATTCTTTTGGAATAATTGGGTAAAAATTTTTGCCCCTTTTTCTGGTCGATCGCGAAGTAATTGCAACAATAAGCGATCATAGTACGCAAAGCGGGTTTGCTTTGGTTGAACGATCAGTTGTTTCGACTTGATTCCTTGAACCACACCTGTTGCATACCTCAAAGAACGTTCAAAGGAATATCCCGTACTGGGTTTCAACATGCCTGCCCGCTCCCCGGTATTGATCCAGCATGAAGTGGATTCCGTCGCAGCATTCGTTTGACTAAACATTGGAATTACGCCCTGCTCCTTATCCTCGATTGTAAAATCAATAGACCGTTCAGATAAGTAAGCGTTTAGCGACTGTTCCGCAGATGAAGGGCTAATAATTGCTTCACCAAATCGAGTTATCTCAACCAAGGCGCGATGCGCATCCATTGGCAAAACATACATGAATTGCGTTGCTCCTTCTTGCTTTACCTTGAAGTCCATCATGGTAAAACAATCGGATTCAAATGCAGGCAGCTCCGTTTTCACTTCCCATCCGTAAAAACTTTGAAATAAACGCGTCTCACTTTTACAAGGTACGTCGTAACGAGGGGGACGGTTGTCAAACACGAAGTCAGCAGTAAACGTTTCCCCTGAAATTTTCAAGATTGCCTGTTCACCTTCTACCGTCTGAATTCCATCATATAAAGCACGAATGGTTTGAACCTGCTCAATATCAAGTAGTGTTTGAACACGTTCACTGAGTAGTTTCCCCGATATACGATAATAGCAACACGGATCCAAGGATTGTGTTGTTTCACCCACATGCACCGTACTCCACTGGTTTTCAATCAAGCTAGCAAGAAAACCTTCATTTACCCGTTCCGGTTCCATCCAAAAACAAAAAGTACGATCGTTTCTCACAAGGGATTCAGGTTCCACTACCAAAATACGTTTGCCCGATAACATGCCTTGTTCGTTGAGTTCAAGCAACATCAGGCTATTTCCACAACCCATGCCAAGAAACAAGAAATCAAAATGTGTTGGGTGCGACATGTAAGGTTAGGTTAAATAGTAGTATTGGTATAACCTAAGATAGTTTATTTTGTTTAGTACACCTTGAAATTGTAACCTTTCATATAATTTGAATTACCTTCATGTTGTATTTCGAACCTTAAATGGTACCAACCGAGTGAAGACACCACGGTGGTAAAACGATACGGACTGTTCAAGTCAAAATAAACGTTGGTTACCCAATAATTTCGAAATGCAAGTAAGATTATTCACGTTTAAATTTTATTTGTATGAAAAAACAAGTGATTGTTTGGTTAAAAAATGGCATGATTGCCAAGATGAATGCACAGGTTATCGAGGTTAACACGCATCAAGTTACTTTCCCGAGTACCACCGTTGATTTACCGCTGCTGATTGAAGTCAGCCATCAGGGATTAACCACCCTAGTGGACCTAAGCGGATTCAAGGATTGTGTGGTGCTTCAGTTTGGAGAAGACCGTTATTTTACCGGTGCAACTTATTGTCAAAACCGAAATACTGGCGCTTTCATGATTCAATCCCAAGCTCGATTCATCCTACTCATGGCGCTTCCCCTTCCCTATCCGTTGGAAGAGACCGAAGAGATCATGATTAAAGCCATCGAAGCATGAGTTCGCAGGATGTATTACCCCTGAGTGATGAAACACGCGCCCAGGGGTTTGGGACCTTTCCGTATGTGATTTTACGCGTTACCGGAGGTGTCTATATGCAGTTTCCCATTCATTTTTATGAAGAAAAAGTTCCAGATAAACCGGGGTTACGCGTTCGGGTAGATTCCATTACGAATAAGCAACAAAATTACAGCAGTTTATTCAATGTGGTCAGGCAATTTCATCAGCAAATCAACCCCGTCGAAGCGAAAACATTTAAACTATGTTTAGTACTTGCACCCGTTGTGGCCTATTTTTTTGAGGACAATGCATATACCTTCTCCGATGAAATACCAGAAGGTGGGAGTTTAATTGATTCCAACTATAAGGTGCTCGCCTTAAATTCGACGCACTTTGTTGTTGATTAAAACATACTCAAAAATCTACGATTCAAAGCGATTTATCTATTTGAACGGGGTATTTACTCAATAAAAAAGGGGAGCTAGCTCCCCTTTTTTATTAAATATCAAATACTAATAATCCTCACCCTCGTAATATTCAGGCTCAGAGTAATTATAATCATAAGAATCCGGGTAATAATTATAATCATTGTAATAACCATTATAATAATCACCAAATTGATATTCGGATTCTGGAGAAGCCGGCTTATTAATTTTAGGCGCTGAGATTCCTACCCATCCTGGCTTGGCGTCTTTATCAAACTTACCAGGTGCGGTTCCACGTACGACTTCCCTAAACGTGTATTTTCCACCTTTTTTAATTTCACCATTATATACGGTAGCCGAATTGTTGTCCAATAACTGACGTTTTATTTGATTAAGTCGATCTTTATCTTCGCATGATTGAAGCATTACCAATGCCACAAAAGCTATAAATGCAATATTTTTCATATTATCCTTGATTTTTTTGTTTGTTTACTAATTGAACAATAATTACGGAGAAACAAAGGAAAAACAAGCCAAAGTACATCCAATCTTTGGCGAAATTCCTATTTTCTTGACGAAGTATTTCACGTGCTTTTCTCTCAAGATTTGCTGCCTCTAATTTATCCTTATAAAGTCTAATGTATTTATCAAAATTGTCTAATAAGTTGTCCTTATTGTATGTGAATCTTCCACTCTTAAAAAAATCATCAATACAAGTTGCCTCCAACGTGTAATCAACTTCTTCATTAGATTTTAAATAATAGAAATCTACATTCATAACTTTTGCCAATAAATTCAAAACCGTAACCGTGTCGGTTATTTTATTTTTTGACAATCGCTTGATAATAGTGTCCAATTGAACAAATCGCTCCACTGTCATATCCGTATTTGCAGCTGCCTCATACAATTTAAATAACTCAGTTTGACGCTCAAAGTCAGAATTAATTGCAGTCAAACTGAAGACAGGAGGCGTCTTAGTCAACTTTTTATGCATCTTCTCAACCGATATGATTTCATCCATCGTTAGATTGGCAGATTTTGATAATATATCTTTGAATTTGTCAACCATTAGGGTGTCACCACCTTTTTTATCAGAAATAGAATAGAAATGCTCCACCTTTTCTAACAAATTTAATCGTGCATCAAAATCAGCTGAATCGATATTATGAGACTCTTCTAAATCCTTAAAAAATCGTTTCATTGAATAAGGTAAGTTGTCTTCTTTCACTGGAAACGGAGGCATTTTTCCACCCGGCTCTACCATGTCCATTTCAGCACGCCATTCAGCAACTTTTGCATCGAATTGTTCATCCGTCAATTTAATTTCAATCTTATCCCATTCTGCATTTGGTATTTTACCTTTAAAGGCATTAAACCTCTTATCGTATTCTTCCTTGGTTGTTTTTGAATCAATCTCATCCGTTTCACTTAAATCAATGTTTAACGCATTTTTTCTAAATTCCTTCGTAGTAACAATAAATTCAGTTCTTGTAGGATTAAAATAGTTCAGTGCATAGATGACCCCACCAATGATCAAAATTAGGATCATTAATAAGGCAATCAAACGCCATATCGATTCCTTGTAGACATAGGAGTAGATATCGATTAATTTTTGTTTCATAGTAAATTAGGTTTTAATATTCGTATAATATAAATATACAACTTTAATTTAGATCAAATTAAAACGAATAACGAATTTTTCGGTAACTATCCAATATAATTACGTTTATCAAATCATGAAAAAGCTATTAACTTTTTTGATTTTAACGTCGACATCGGCAATTTCATCAGCAAATCAACCCAGTCGAAGCGAAAACATTTAAACTATGTTTAGTACTTGCACCCTTTGTGGCCTATTTTTTTGAGGACAATGCATTCACCTTTTCCGATGAAATACCTAAAGGAGGGAGTTTAATTGATTCAAACTATAAGGTTCTCGCCTTAAATTCGGCGCACTTTATTGTTGATTAACGACGCTTGCGATACTTACCGCGCGAATGATAATAATACCTTGAACGAATTCGGTTTCGGACCGCATGTTTGCTGGTACTATATTTTTTACGAACATACCCCTTTCGAATCTGCCCTGTTCGGGTTACGGTTGGTTTAACATACGTCCCACTCGAACCGTTTGATGGCTTAAAATCGCAAGAACTTATGAGTAAAAACACGATGCCAGGAAGAAGAAATTTAACAAAATTGCTCATGAGGATATGTTTGATTTCACGAATATAATTGGATTTACTATTCATATAACATGTATGACCCAAGGTGTTAGTCAAAGGTAGGCTAGGTGCGCAAGGGTATGTTCGTTTAATCGTTCCATCTGAAAAGACCTCACTTCCGAGCTGATTCATTCCTCTTGCCTTGGATTTAAAATGAAAACACTAAATACTACAGGCATTTGAGCATCAAAAGTAACCAACTTTGCAAAGGAGCGTTTGAAGGTGCATGAAGTTAAATATTACCTCTATTTTTTACATTTTAGCCTTTGGTTTGAGCGCTCAATCTTATGAAATCCTTGAACATAAGGAGTCCATCAATATTATTGAATTACCTCAACTTAATAGCCGTGAACGGGAATGCAACATTAGCTTATTACCCAATGGTAATTCGCTTTTTTTCATGAGTACCCGTGCCATGCGAGGCGGTTTAGGAGGTAACGGCGATATATATCAAAGCGACTTCGTAAACGGCGTTTGGCAGGCTCCTGTTGCCTTGGAATCCATCAATACAACATCAGGTGAAGACGAGCCCACCTTCAGCAGCGACGGCAATGAAATGTATTATCAAAGTTGGGCTGGTAATTGGAGAGGGTTTGGTGGGCCATATTACAGAGCTGAAAAACGAGGTAATGTTTGGATGAAAACCGGGAGCATCGGGAGCAACATCAGTCGATTTTTTAACGTACAATCCCAAGCTAACTTTGGCTACGGAACCGATGGAATGGCCGTTTCTGCGGATGGAACGATATTTATTGTAGCGTGTGGGCCGAATTATAATGGCCCAATGGATTTGTATTACAGCATTAAAAAAGCAGACGACTGGTCATACCCTGAACCTATGGGCGTGTGCACCGACGGGGACGAACGATCCGTTTTCATTGCAGCCGATAACCGAACCATCTATTTTAGCAGCGATGGAATGGGAGGGTTTGGAGGCTTAGATATTTTTAAAGTACGCATCGAAGAAAACGGAAAACTCGGAGATCCTATAAACATTGGTGCTCCATTCAATACACCAGACGATGACATGGGATTTGTGGCTTCAGCCGACGGTAAATCGGCCTTTTTTATTCGTAACCTCGACATCTATTTCGCAGATATCTCTGCTTTAACGGAAAAAATCAAACCCATCAACCCAACTTCAACCGGGAAGGATACATCGGAAACTCCTTTAGAAACGAACCCTACCCCTACCGAAACCCAAGGTCCAAAACCGCTAACGCTATTCTTCAACCACGACGCAGATCAACCCATTGACCAAGAACTGCAAAAATTGAAGGACTTCAACCCGAATGGTCGGACCTTACTCGTGCAAGGTTATTGCGACTCCGATGGGAACGAAGCCTACAACATGGATCTGGCAAAACGGCGTTGTGAAACAGTGAAAAATGCCTTAATTCGCCTTGGAATAGCCAGCGAGCTTATTGAATTTCAAGTCCATGGCGAAAGCAATCCTGCCGAAAGTAACGCAACAGAAAAAGGAAAAGCGGCAAACCGCAGGGTAATAGTTTCCGTTAATTAATAAATACGGCTCATTCCGAATGTATTTTTCTCTTGCATTCGGTATCGTTAATCCATCGATTTTGCAATCAATGTTGTGATCACCATCCGTTAATCGAATGTTTTTTACTTTAGTTCCTGCCTTAACCGCTTTGGGTGCACCTTTCACCGGAAGATCTTTCACCACAATGACTGAATCTCCGTTTTGTAAGCGTGCTCCATTGGCATCGATGACAACGAGTTCATCGGAATCCGTCTCCTCGGTTGGTGTCCATTCATACGAACACTCCGGACATGTATATTGATTTTCCCCGCTTTCATATCCGTATGGGCATTGACAAGACGGACATTCTTTCATTTCTTCACTCATGGCAACTTATATTAGCAATGCTAGAAATTTATTAGGAACAGGAATTACTTTAGGCCAAGATTGGCTGTCCATAGCGACATTTTAATGCCATCCGCACGAACCCAAACAGGAACAACCGTACCCTGAACTGCGGCTATGGCAATATAATCTCCAAAGAATCCTTTGGGATTGGGTATGAATGACTTTTCTGAAATTCGGCGTTGGTCAAAATGCCTTCCCCCATCGATTGAGCTTACCCAAACTACATGGGTTTCATTCGTCTGTTTAGCCATGGACCGGTCGTAAAACAAAAAGTGTAAGTTGCCATTGGATTGGTCTATCGTAAACGAAGCCATGAATTGGTGCGTCTTGGTTTTATCTTGATTTACCCGTATCGGTTTGGTCCAAGTTGTTCCATTATCGTCGGATTTAATCAACCATATATCAGTATCTTTCGCCCCATTTCGCTGATCACTCCAACATAGATACAATGTTCCATGATTTTTTCCCGTACTACGGTCAACCTGGAGCACGGGTAACCCATTACAGCGGTAGATTCCTGGAATTTTAAAATCCCACCCGCCCGGTTGTTGCATTAAAGTCCGCTCAATAGGAAGCCATGTTTGTCCCGCATCCGAGGACTTTTGAAGCATCAATCCCTTTGGACCCGTCCATGTTACAAAAAGATCACCATCAACACCAACCACAGGAACAGCACCTTCCACGGTGTTATCCCCATCCAGGCAATCTCCGTTGTAAAATGAAATTACAATCGGGTCGGTCCAACTCACGCCTCGATTCGTCGATTTGCTAAACATAATACGCGAAGAATCGATGAAATTCTTTGAATCGTATTTATCAAATTGGGTCCAAGTCATGTATATCGTCCCTGATTTAGGATCAATATCAACCCAATGTTTGTCTTGGGCTTTCCTCCCAAACGGTTTTGGAAACGATCCAGCGGTGAAGGAACTCACCTCGGATGGATTATCCGAATACTGACAAACAATGCGATCAATCCAATATCCTTTTGGATAATCTGATAAATGAAAATAATACAACCTACCTTTCGCATCGTATTGCAACACGGGATCCCCATAAACACCGTAGGTACTCGTTAGTGTTGTCGCTTTCCATGTTAGCCCTTTGTCGGATGAGTAATAATAATAATCCAACACAGCACCTATGGCCACTTCCTTCGTATTCAACGGATTTATGGCCACCGAAGGTTCTACCGGATTTTGATTCACCGGGCTAATTCGGGTGTTGGTGAATTGTCCGAAAGCAATCGCGCAATTAACGCAACCAATAAGAATAAAGCGGTAAGGTCGCATCGGTTGGTTTATGATTTAAAATAAAGGTGGACCGTTTTTGTCCTGAAATTTTAACTATAGTTTTCCGTATCAGCTGATCCCTGGATATCGTGAGTTCAAACTCATCTCCAATCGCCGCCCCATTCATGAAAGCATCCAACATGGATTTATCCACGCGGTAGTTCATGCAGGCAATAATTTCATCATTCACACTTAAACCGGCATCCTCCGCCGCGGAATTCGAACGGATCGTTTTAACGATTACTTTTCCACCTTCCTCAGCGACACTGGCACCAAACATTGGTTTAACTCCACCTGCATCTGAAACGTCAATACCGAGGGGTAAAAAATAAAGGGCATAGGGAATCACCTCAGTTCCGTCAATATACTTTTGAAAAAATTCCGACATGTCCTGACCGGTATGTTTGGAAAGATGCGCTTTAAATTCAGCATCCGTAAATCCCCTACTTACTTTTCCTTCGTAATAAGTTTGGTACAAATCCCTTAAAAGGTCATCCAAACAAGCCTTACCATTCGATTGCTTTATGATCATGGCATCTAATACGGAAGCGATTACCATTCCCCTCGAATAATACGTCATCGTAGTATTTGCACTGTTTTCATTGGGACGATAAGCCTTAATCCATGCATCAAAACTGGCATGAGCCACAGGCTGGACCCTCGAGCCAACACTTCCCTCCACATAGTTGATGGCAATTTGGATTTTTTTGAGCATCTCTTCTTGGGTGTAGTATCCACATCGTCGCAGAATCAATTCATCATAATAGGAAGTAAACCCTTCCATGACCCAGAGGTAATTGGTATATACTTCTTGGTCATAATTGAATGGCCCAAGTTCGATTGGGCGAATACGTTTCACATTCCATAAATGGAAATACTCATGAGCCACTAGGTTTAAAAAATTGATGTAATTACTTCCGTCGTAAGTCCAGCGATCCACACTCAACACCGTGCTATTGCAATGCTCTAGCCCCCCATCGCCACCTACCACGTTGTGCACAATAAACACATAGCGTTTGTTTGGATTAACGCCAACCACCTTGGTTTCTTCTTCTACAATCTTTGCCATGTCCTCTTTTAGGCGTTCTGGGTCAAAATTACCTTCTCCATACATGGCCACAGTATGCTTTACCCCGGCTGCTACAAAGTCGAATTCATATTGATTCCCGATTTCAATCGGACAATCCACTAATTGATCATAATTTTCAAACGTAAAGGTTTGATTATTCCCTTGTTTGACATCAGACTTCAAGGTTAATCCCGTAGAAATTCGCTTGAAGGAGGCATGCGGCTGAACAAGCAATTCACCACCCGTTTCCTTGTGACCGTCTAAATACATAAACATACTTGGACCGCTCACGAATCCATGCGTTTCATCCAAAAATGAGGTGCGCACACTCAATTCGAACGCGTAAACTTCGTATTTAATAATAAACGCTGTTTGTCCTTTAAGGTCAATTTCCCAGGCATTCTTCGTCTTTTTTATCACTGGTAAAGAGGCCCCTTGCAATGAATATGCTTTGACTTGATTCAGATGTCTTGAAAACTCTCGTACCAAATAAGATCCTGGAGCCCAAACGGGAAGCTTTACGGTAGCAGTCTTCTGTTTGAGCTGCTCAATCTGCATTTCCACTTGAAAGTAATGATTTTGTGGACGAGGCATTTTTAGGGTGTACGAAATTTTTGCTGCAAAGCAGACACCGTTTACAACAACGAAGAGCAGTGAAATAAAGAAAATACGAATCATAGTACAGCAATTTTAGAAGCCATTAATTTGGCGCGTTCAACATGAAATTCTACCGGTTCTTGACCAAAGGAAAGTACAACCCCCATGCGTCGATAGGGTCGAGCTGTAGGCTTTCCAAAGAGTCGTAAATCAGAGGAAGGAAAAGCCGCGGCCTCATCGATCCCTTTGTACGTTGGGGTGCGCTCAATCGATTGTTCAGCCAATACCACAGCGCTCGCACCGTTGCGTTGCAATACGATTTCCGGAATAGGCCAACCCAATACAGCGCGAGCATGCAATTCAAACTCCGAAAAATTCTGTGTGTTTCCGAGCGTCACCATGCCGGTATCATGAGGTCTAGGCGACAATTCCGAAAAATACGCTCCCGAAGCGGTAATGAAAAATTCAACACCCCATAAGCCTGCACCACCCAATGCGTTAGTTACTTGTGCAGCCATTTGTTTTGCCTCTTCTAAATGAACCGGATTCATGGGCATGGGTTGCCAACTTTCTTGATAATCCCCGCGCTCTTGACGATGACCTATGGGCGGACAAAATAAGGTAGAACCAGCTTTCTGAGTTACGGTGAGTAAGGTAATTTCATAGTCAAATGGAATAAACTCCTCCACAATTACCTCTTTCAAATCTCCACGTGATCCTTCCATCGCATAATTCCAAGCGCGCTCAATATCTTCAGGGGTTCGCACCACCGATTGTCCTTTACCAGAACTTGACATCAAGGGTTTAACAACACATGGAAAGCCACAAAAAGCCACTCCATCTCTAAAATCAGCTAAGGTAGTGGCATACTTGTATTTTGCCGTTCTAACCCCCAAATCGATGGCTGCCAAATCCCGAATCGCTTTTCGATTCATGGTAAAATTAGCTGCTTTTGCACT
>JBJTWL010000120.1:0-21369 GCA_046081745.1 Flavobacteriales bacterium
TGGGTGTATTTAAATAGTAAAATCCGTTGGTGTGAAAATAATTATGAATCGCATAAGAAACCGCATGCCGAATTCTAAAAACTGCGCCGAACGTATTGGTTCTAAATCTAAAATGTGCTTGTTCTCTCAAGAATTCTAAGCTGTGTCGCTTCGGTTGCATCACCGTTTTTTGTACCTCATCTGCCGGGGCCGAACCAATTACACTTAACGCTTTAACGTCCAGTTCTACGGCTTGTCCAGAACCGATAGACTCCACTAAAACTCCCTCCACGCTTATGGCCGCAGCGGTAGAAATTTGACGGATAACTTCTTCTGGAAAGGCGGTAAAATCAATAACTGCTTGCAAGTTTCCTTGACATGAGCCATCGTTTACTTGAATGAAGCGGTTACTCCGAAACGCCCTTACCCAGCCCCTAACGGTTACTTCTGTTCCAATTAAGTGGCTTCCTTGACGTATAATTTCTTTGATTGATGCGGTTTTCATATCGACAAAAATAGCTTTTTGCCACGAAAATCTACCTACTGAACACCCCGTGTTTTGTAATTAATTTATTACCTTGTACCTAAATTTAACACATGCACCTTCATAATTTAATAAATCACCTTCCCCTCTTATTTCCTTTAGCAGGAATCATTGTCGTGTTGCTTGGGGTTTATTTCAAGTCTGAACTGCTTAAACGCGTTGGTTATTTACTCTTTATTTTGGCAGCGATTGGTGCTTTTCTTTCCATGAATACCGGCGAAGAAGCAGAAGAAGCGATTGAGGGTATTTATCCAAAAACCACGCACCACTGGGCACATGAACACGAAGAAAAAGCAGAATTATTTGCACTCGTCATGTATGGGCTTGGCTTGTTATCCTTGCTTGCTATGTGGGCTTCTTGGGCAAAAAACAAATTTCAACAATACCTCCTCTGGGCCATTGGAGCCTTCTTAGTCGCCGTGTTATACCTTGGGTATGAAACAGGGAAAAGCGGAGGTCAAGTAATACACAAGGAGTTTAGAACCGAATGAAAAAAACCTACTACCTACTACTACTCTTAACCTTATCGAGCCCTGCCTTTTCTCAGGTGTTTTCCTACGGAACACCCTTGGCTCCCAACGCCGCTGAAAAATTGACAGAAGAAAAGGACATTCAATGGACCGAAGTTTCATCGAAAAGAACGCTGTTCTCTAGTGAGTTTGTTGATGACAAGGGAAACACAAAAGGGGTTTTCAGTAAGAAAGCCATTCATTATACCGATAAGCAAGGGAATTTAAAGCCCATTGATGCCTCATTGATTTACACCGGCAACGGATGGAGCGCTACTGCGCAACAGTTTCCCACGGCATTATATCCAGATGGTTCATATAGCATCAGCCTGGATGAGGAGGGAGCCAGTTTACACATGGGAATAAACCGTCGGGTAAATAGCCAAGCCTATCCCATCGCGTTAGACAAGAACCAAGTAAACAAAAGCGGCTGTAACATTCCCATGGGGCCCTTTACGCAGCAACTGCTTTTTACGGAAGATCGGGTTAAAAGTAACCTCCTCGTCGCTGAGCCCGTGAACCTGGGAGAAGATTCCTACTTCATTACCACAGAACGAATCGAGCTGCCCGAAGGATACGAGTTACAATACGAACCTCATCCGGTGATAGGATTCGAGGATATGACCATACGGGGTGCTCGCGGTACCTTATTCATAGATGGTATGGCATACGGGGCAGACATCGTCATTATTAATAGCGATACCAAGGCTCCTTGCGGAAAAATCTTCGCTCCGATTGCCTTTGATGCCTCCATGAAATACCACAAAGGGTTGATACAGTTTAAACCCCTCAAAGATGGGACTGCGTATGAACTCACGGTAGCTATTCGTGCCGATTGGATGAATGACTCAGAACGAACCTATCCGGTTACCATTGATCCCCTTGTGGGTGGGCCAACCACGACGTGGGCTGGTAGTTATATGAATTCTTGCTTATCTCCTGCATACAATGTGGATAGCATACAAGCCACCATTCCCGGTGGCGTAACCGTAACGGGAGTATATGTTACCGCGAGCTTTTATGCGGATCCGTGGACCGCTGCAACAATGAGCCAAGGTGTTATGTATTTCAGTGGCCCCTGTGGAAGTTCTCAAACCTTCACCGTCACTGGCCCAAACGCAGGAACTGCCGGCACAGCCTATTTGGATAGCTTCAATATGATGTCACCCTTGATTTGCTGTATTCCAGAATCCTGCAGTCCTACACCGTTTTATGTGCGCTTTCATTTGGGGAGATATAACTTAGGTGCGGGCTGTAACATCACCTACATTCGTTACGACCCCTTTACCACCCTTTGGCCCTTTCAAGTGGTGGTTTACGGAAGAACTCCGGAAACCTATGGGTCGGAATGGTATGCTACCCAAACCCCGCAGTGCTCAAACAATTGCGAAATCGAAGTTCGCGGATACGCACGCTACGGTGTGGCCCCGTATACGTTTACGCACCCCTGGACAAACGATACCGTCGTTACAGGAACCAATACAGGATGCGGCGCAGGATCCACCAATCACTTGTTTAACCTAACGGTTCCAACCTGTCCGATTTATTGTGATTCTACCTTTACGGTGTTGAATATTCCACCACCCGTGATTACCGATGCGTGTGGAACCGTAATTACAAACATTGGATTTGAAACCCTTCCAATTATCCCAGCAACCAACATTGACCTGGTGTATGATTCTGTGCTTTGTTCGGGCGAAACCGCATTAATCAATTTGAATTCTTGTTTGCCCAATGGAACCGCACATTATTATGGCGAAGGGCAAAGTGGACAAGGACCATTTTCTGTTTCGCCAAGCACCAACAATGCACCGCTTACCTTAACGTATAATGCCTACGCCGATGGGAATGGCTGTACATCGGACACCACCACATTCCAAGTAACCGTTTATAGTAATCCAACGGCAGCATATGTGGTTAATCCCAGTCCAGTAGTGGCTGGAATAGAAGCCGCTTTTCAAGACCAAAGCACCTCGCCAGCCTCGGTAATACAACAATGGGTTTGGTCCTTAGATGACAGCGTGATTAGTTTAACGCCTCAATGGAACAACCTGTATTTAACGCCGGCAAACCATGTGTTGTGTTTGGCCGTTCAAGACGCCGTTGGATGCGTTGATACGCTTTGTTCTCCATTTATTGTTGTCCCGGCGGAGGTAGCTACTCCGAACGTAATCACTCCAAATAATGACGGCAAGAATGATTTACTTGCCTTTGAATACTTGGATTTTTATCCAGAAAACCAGTTGCGCATATTAAACCGTTGGGGCGCTGTGGTGTTTGAACAAACGGGGTATGCGAACACTTGGGATGGGGGAGAATTAACAGACGGCGTATATTTTTATGTGCTAACGTTGACAGAAAAGAATCAAACCTACAGCGGGTATTTTCATTTGATTCGCTAGGGTGGTTTCCTCCAGCCCACATCTTTTGATTAATTTTATCGCATGAAATTTCTATTGGTAGGTCTTGGGAATCCGGGAGCCGAGTATGAAGATACGCGCCACAACATTGGATTTAGTGTGGTAGAGGCCTTGGCTAAAAAACATGAGGGCGCTTTTTCGTTAGATCGTGGAGCCTACCGAGCTGTGATAAAACTACGTGGAAAGCAGGTGGTGTTAATTAAACCCACCACGTTTATGAATCTGTCTGGAAAAGCAGTGAATTATTGGTTGCAAAAAGAACAAATCAGCAAAGAAAACCTCTTGGTCATCACAGATGATTTGGCCTTACCCTTTGGGAAAATAAGACTTAAAGGCGCGGGATCTGACGGAGGACACAATGGACTTAAAGACATTCAGCACACCCTACAAACAACGGCATATGCACGCCTACGCTTTGGTATTGGAAGTGATTTCCTGAAAGGGCGACAATCGGATTATGTCTTGGGGAAATGGGACAAGGAAGAACAGTTAACCCTGAATGAAAGAGTTACACTTGCCGTGGAAGCCTGTGAGGCTTTTTGTACGATTGGGCTTCAATTGGCTATGACCAATTGCAACGGGAAATAATCCGTTGACAAGAATTAACAATTCCAGTACATATATTTAGACCAGCTACCGTAATTTCGTGTTGTAAATTTTTAAACGATATGAGAAACAACCACGAAATCGATTATTACATCCACGGCGAAGAAATGCAAATGGTGGAGATTGAATTAGATCCCCAAGAAACGGCCATAGCTGAATCCGGGTCCTTTATGTACATGGACCCAGGAATTCAAATGGAAACTATTTTTGGGGATGGCTCACAGCAGCAAGGCGGATTCATGAATAAATTATGGGGTGCGGGCAAACGCTTATTAACAGGTGAAAGTCTGTTTATGACGGCCTTTACACATACCGGTTCAGGAAAAGCAAAAGTAGCCTTTGCCTCCCCTTATCCAGGTAAGATTATTCCCATTGACTTACAACAGTATGGAGGAAAAATAATCTGTCAAAAAGATTCCTTCCTTGCCGCAGCCAAAGGGGTTTCTATAGGCATAGAATTTCAACGAAAATTGGGCACCGGACTTTTTGGTGGAGAAGGGTTTATAATGCAGAAACTGGAAGGCGATGGCTTAGCGTTTTGTCATGCAGGTGGATACGTGATGAAACGAACCTTGACCGCGGGTGAAACCTTGCGCATTGATACCGGATGTATTGTAGCTTATACACAAGGGATTGATTATGACATTCAGTTTGTAGGAGGAATCAAAAACACCTTGTTTGGGGGTGAAGGATTATTCTTTGCTACGCTTACCGGTCCAGGAGAGGTGTGGTTACAAAGTTTACCCGTTTCACGCCTTGCATCAAGAATATTAGCCTATGGTACAGGGACCCGAAAAGAAGAAGGTTCGAGTCTGCTTGGGGGCTTAGGAAACATACTCGACGGCGACGGAAGATAATACCCATAAAAACAAAAAACGCCCCATGAGGGCGTTTTTAATAGCTATGTAAAACGTATTACAGTTTTATAATGCGAACCGTTTTAACGCCTTGATTATCTGCAGCATTTGCAAAATAAATTCCTTGTGGTGCTTCTAGGGTGGTACTCACTTCTTTTTGATTGATTACTTGGGTTTCAAACAATACCTTTCCTCCCATATCGGTGATCGTGAGTTGACCAGAGAATTCCGTTGCAAAAGTTATCGTTAATGCGCTAACCACCGGATTAGGCGCCACACTAAACGGTGCCGAGGACATTTCATCTAAACCAATGTTATTGATCGTAACACAATTTGAGGTATCTGAACAGCCATTGTTATTGGTGCTAATCGCCGCATAAGTGCCGTTTTGAGTAACCAATAACGATGAACCATTCGCCCCTGGCAATGTGGCTCCTGTAGTACAGTTTATCCATTGATAGGTTAAACCCGTTGTATTGGAACATAAGAGTTCCGCTCCATTGCTTGGATTAATAGAAACGGTATTTGTGATTTGATCAATAAACAAATGAAGCGTCACGATGCTGTCACATCCTTGCGCGGTAATAAGGCTTGCCGTATAATCTCCCGCTTGGGAATAATATTGTCCGTTAAACAATACTTGTTCGCCTTGACAGATGGTTTGGGTTGATTCACTGGTTTGACTTGCGCAACCAATGTAAATGAAGTCGCGGTACGTAGTTGAAGCGAATGCATCTACTTGGGCGTCGATGGTCGTATATCCTGTAGCTCCGTTAACAAAATTAGTTGGATTGGTCGTACTATTTGAAACTGACATCGGCGTACTAATTCCCCAAAGCACGGTGCTCGCACCGATTGCTTCTGCGGTCATGGTAGCATTAGAACAATACACATAAGACACATGAATTACCGGTTGATTTTGTAAATTAAAGGTGTCGTTGGCCATTAGCAAGGTGTCTCCGGAAACGACTCGAAGGGTTTCGCTAATGCCATTAACTCCCGATCCTCCCGATCCTCCTGAACCGCCTACGCCCCCATTACCGCCTGCTCCTCCATCCCCTATCTCATTCGAACACGCAGCTTGTACCCCACCGCCGGAGCCTCCTTGGCCCCCCGTTCCGCCTTGACCGCCCTGTCCTCCTTGCCCACCAGAACCAGACTGAAGATAACAATCAATCAATTGCCCATTCGAACCATTGTAATTAATGTAAATGGCAAAGGAACCGCCCCCGCCATATCCGCCGCTTCCGCCTTGGCCGCCTTGGCCACCGCCACCACCGCCAGAACCTCCGTTTCCTGGACCATTGTCACAAAACGTACAGACTTGTCGGCCGCCGCCACCGCCGCCACCGCCACCAGAACCCCCACATCCATCTAAACCATTACCTCCTAGTGCTCCTGGTTTCCAAAAACCGGCAAAATCACCTCCCGACAACCCCAGTGTGCCTGAAGCGCCTGAAGCGCCCGCCATTCCATTGCCGCCATTGGTTCCGTTGCCGCCCGGGTCGCCATCGTTGCCTTTAATGCCCCCAGCACCTCCCGTAGTACAGGCAGAAGAACCTCCGTTTCCTCCATTTCCTCCATTATTGGAAGAACACTCATCCCCACCTGCACCTCCGCCACCACCAGAGCCTCCGTTTCTTGCTGTTCCTGTATTTCCGTTCGCGCCTGGATTGGTCTGACCGTTATTCGCTGCTCCGCCACCGCCGCCAGAAACGCCCGTTGCGCCCTGTCCGCCTTGTCCTCCCGCGGCACCCGCGTTTCCGCTACTAAACGTGCATGTTCCGCCGTCACAAGATCCTGCAGACCCCGTCGTTCCATTACCTCCGTTGGCCCCCGCAGAGCCATTGACCCCACTTAAACCTGCTCCGGCAGCTCCCGCTAATACTTGGCAACGCACTAAATCGTATGAAGAACAACTGTCCATATAAATTCCATACACCGAAACGCCATAAGGCTGTGCTTGAGATGGTGCGGGTGCATTCGCGGTTTGAATCGTTAAATCCTGAAAGCGGAAACCGCTTTTATTAACCAATTCAATCGCGGATAAGCGAAGTGCATTGGCTGGGCCTATTGGGTTAAGGTTTGAGCGCAAAATGGTGGTAGCACCGGCTAAACTAGTTTTTGTCCAAGCTAATGTGTCTACAAATCCACCTTCCACCACCACGTGCTGGCCATTTAAGGTTAATGCATTTTGTAGGGTATAGGTTCCCGCAGCCACTCTGATATAACTTCCATTGGGTGCGGTTGTAAACGCCGTTGTTAAATCCATCGGGTCGTTCTGTGAACCAACACCTGTAGGTGAACCATTAGTAGTTACGAAAATAATTTCACATTGAGAAAACGCTTTTATCGAAAAAATAAGCGCAATAACAAGTAAGGATATTCTTTTATTCATAGGTTAGAGTTTTAGCGAATTTACATTTTTAGGGAGGTAAATCCAAGTGTTTTTTGTTTTCGCCCCCTTCATAAGACTCGATATTCCGAGCTGTAACCTTGCATTGAACTTGGGTTTTAAGTATCAAAATACTATTTAACGTTTATTGACTTTTTATTCCAACAGATAATAATTACCTTAGAACTAGGTCAACGGACCAGAGTATTCACGCCTAATTTTTTATATTATGAAACGAATCATCACCAAATGGGACAAATTCAAACTCGGTCGACGCTTACATTACCTTCAAAAAAGATTACATCGAGCCGAAGAAAACGGGTATCAAGAAAAAATTGAAATGTATACACGCTACCTACGTGAAGTTCGTGAAAAACTTAAACACGTTAAAGAACCGATTCGGCGCTTGGGTTAATTTGTTCTATCCACTGTTCAACCGATGCGGCTTGGTCAACGGAAAATGTTCCAGACCTTGTTCGGCGTAAGGAAATCAAGGTTGCTCCCGCGTTTAACCGTTGGCCAAAATCTTGAGCAATGGAACGAATATACGTTCCTTTAGTACATGCAATCTCAAAGTCTATTTCTGGAAAACGTTCGGCGTTAACCGTAAATTTACTGATGGTGATTTGATGTGCTTTAATGGTAACTTCTTTTCCAGCACGTGCAAATAAATAGGCGCGCTTGCCATCGATTTGTTTTGCGGAATAAACCGGAGCAGTTTGGGTTTGTTCGCCTAGAAAACTTGAAGCAACATCAATAATTAATTCCGGTGTGATGTGGTCAATAGGAAAGATTTGGTTGTATTCGGTTTCTAAATCGAATGATGGGGTGGTCTTGCCCAGTAAAAATGTTCCGGTATAGGTTTTCTCATCGGCCATGTAGGTCTCTACGTTTTTTGTTTGTTTACCGGTGCATATGATGAGTAATCCGGTAGCTAATGGGTCAAGGGTGCCTGCATGACCTACTTTAATTTTTTTAACCTTAAGCGTTTGTTTTAGGTTCCAGCGGATTTTGTTTACCACATCAAAGGATGTCCACCCATAGGGTTTATCCACTAACAATACTTCGCCGTCTTGAAAATTCATCGGATAGCAGAACGTTGAGTTTCGCACGACGGCTTGTTTTGCGGGTCTGATTCGTTCGGTGCTTGATTTATAAACAGGGTGAACAAAATAATACCCACCACAATGCGATAAATTCCCCAGACTTTAAAACCATACTTCTGCAAAAATGAAATGAAACTTTTGATGGCAATAAAAGCCACAATAAATGAGGCTACATTTCCAATAAGGAACACCAGCGTGTTTTCGGTAGAACTCAAAATCATTTCTATTCCTTTTGTTTTAATTCCATCAACACACCAATCCTTTAAAAACACAGAATAAAGCGTTACCGCAGCCATGGTCGGAACAGCCAAAAAGAAACTAAATTCTGCAGCAGATTTTCTATTTAACCCTTGCTGCATTCCACCAATAATCGATGCCGCGGAGCGACTTACGCCGGGCATCATCGCCAAACACTGCCACAATCCAATCATGATTCCTTTGCGGATTGAAACCTCTTGGTCTTTAATTTCTGCTTGATTTGAAAAGATTCGATCGATAAACAGTAATAGGATTCCCCCTAAAATCAATACCACCGAAATAATGATTGGCTTTTCAAATACTGCTTCGATTTTATCATCAAACAGTTTTCCTAAAACAAGTGCTGGAAACACTGCAAGGGCTAACACCTTATAAAAAGACCATTGTATATGGATAAAGAATCGCTTCCAATACGCTACCACCACCGCTAAAATTGCCCCAAACTGAATGGAAACCGTGAACATTTTCACATAATCCGTTTGTTGAATTCCAAGTAATTCTTCGGTAAACAATAAGTGTGCGGTACTCGAAACGGGTAAAAACTCGGTTAAACCCTCAACGAGTGCAAGAATTAAAGCATGAAGAATAGACATGAACTAGTTGGATTTTGGTTGGTCCCCTTGTTTTTTTTCGTCAGATGGAGATTTTTTCATGATGGCATAAAAAATCGCTACATACCCTAATATAATAAGAAAAGGAGCCAGGGTGATTCTAATTGGGCTAAACAATTCGTCGGCATTAAATTTCGTGGGGTCCTCTGAACCGCCGCCAATCATTAAGGCAAATCCTAAGATGTTGATGATTAACCCAATAATCAAAAACTTATAATTCTTAGGGTTGAACCCAAAATGTTTAATCTTACTCATACTAATATAATTTGTCCAATTTCATTCGCAAATACTTGTTCAGCGCGAACCACGTGGACACGAAAGTAATAAAAACACCCGTTGTTATCAATCCACCAATCAATATTAATAGATTAATTAGTGAAAAGGTTAAGTCAATGGTTTCAAGTGTATTGTTCAATGCATAAAAAACAGTAACCAATAATACCAAGGCAATCATAGCAGAAATTAATCCATTGCGTATGGCTTGCATCAGAAATGGTTTCCGAACAAATGCCGAAGTGGCGCCTACTAACTGCATCGTTTTTATAGTAAACCTGCGCGAATATAGAGACATACGAATCGTGTTGTTGATCATCGCAACAGCAATTACAATGAGCAATAAGGCGATGGATAGAAATAGTATAACAAATTGTTTAAAACCAAGGTTTACTCGCTCCACAGAAGAAGCATCGTAACTTACCTCATCAATTACATCTGGGTATGCACTAAGTAGTTTCTTTTTAATGGAAATGAGTCCCTTTTTGGTAGCATAGCTATATTTCGGGGAAAAGCATAACGAGGGAGGTAATGGGTTTTCTTCTTCAAACAACACTTTAATGTCTTCAGATCCATCTCCAGTAAATTCCTCCACCGCACGCTCGGCCGAAACAAACCAAACCTTGTTCAATGTGGGCCATGATTTTATTTGAGATTGAATTTGTTTGATATCGGAGTCCTTAACATCGGCATTAAAAAAAATATCACATTGAATGCTTTCCTTGGCTTGTTTTTGAATCGATTGCAACGCCATCGAACCACTTAAAACAATCCCGGTTAAAAATAACACTAATGAAATCCCAATTATGGTAGAAAGGTAACTACTGCGTATGCCTCGTTTTGTATATTTTTCAATAGAATCCGTCATAAAGCGAAATTACAATGTTAAAGCTGCCCAAAAGCACCCCCGCTAATGAATATTCAACGATGCATTGTTTATAGCAACTAAACACTGGGCTCGACCCAATCTCCGTGCTCTTTAATTAAATCAATTAAAGCATCTACTGCCTGATCGGTGTTTACATTTTTACGAACGACCTCTTTTTCTTTATACAGGGTGATTTTACCAGGACCTGATCCTACATATCCATAGTCCGCATCAGCCATTTCTCCAGGACCATTTACGATACATCCCATAATTCCAATTTTCAAACCTTTTAAATGACTGGTTCGCTTACGAATGTTTGCCGTGGTTTCTTGTAAATCGAATAAGGTCCTTCCGCAACTTGGACAAGAAATATATTCTGTTTTTGATGTGCGAAGACGCGTAGCTTGTAATACGCCGAAAGCCGCTGAATTGACCGTTGTCTTGGGCTGATTTGGTGCAGTTAACCAGAATCCATCGCCAAGCCCATCCACAAACAAAGACCCCGCCTTAACACCGGCTTGCAATTGGAATGTTTCTTCATCGTCTGATTCAATGGTTAATTTGATAATCACCGGATTTGCTTTATGGGCTTGTTTCAAAATCATAAAAGCATATCGCATCCATTGTACGCTATTATCATACGTTGAAGATAAAACCAAGACATCCTGCGGATTCAACAATTCCAGGTGTTTTGATAATTCCTCAGGGCTTGATTCACAAAAACAAATTTGTTGTGCATCAAGTTCCATGCGTTCGGCGATTGAAATCAGTGGAAAATAAATAGGATTATCTTTTTTTGTCTCGGTCCAGGTTTTTGCATCAACCAGAACGCTCAAGGTTCCAGGTAATTCAAAATCAATCGATTGATTGCCAAGGTACAGAAAATCAGCAGCCGCATCTTGAATATTCCATTTATCTAGGGATGGGGAATAAACATATCCTGCCGCATACAGATTGGCCGGAGTAATTTTATCGTTCGTTGAAAAATCTGCTATAACAACGGGTACTTGGCCTCCGCCTATCGTGGCACAACACGTTGAAGCTCTACGTTCAAAAGAAACTGGATTAAAAGGAAGCTCATCTAAACCCTCAGGAATAGGTAAAATATTTGTCAATCGTGTTAGGTCAATTAACTTTCGAGCTACAGGGATTTCGAATTCAGGGGCTTCTGTTAATGAAACACGAATGGTATCGCCTAATCCATCAATCAATAATGCGCCTATTCCAACTGCTGATTTAATTCTACCGTCTTCACCGTCTCCCGCTTCAGTTACCCCTAAATGCAAGGGATATACGCGATTTCGTTTAATCATTTCGCTCGCCAACAACCGATACGCTTGAACCATAACTAAGGTATTGCTCGCTTTCATGGAAATCACCAAATTGAAATATCCATTTTTCTCGCAGACCTCAATAAATTCATACGCTGATGCCACCATGCCTTCAGGCGTGTCCCCGTAGCGACTTAAAATACGATCCGATAAGGAACCGTGGTTGGTACCAATGCGCATTGCGCGATTTAAGGATTTACATAAAATTACAAGGGGGGTAAACTTTTCTTCTATTCGAACCAGTTCAGCACGGTACGATTCATCGGTATACTCAAGCGTTTCAAACTTCTTTTTGTCGGCGTAATTACCCGGATTTACCCGTACTTTTTCTACATATTTAGCGGCAATTTCTGCCGCATTTGGAGTAAAATGTATATCAGCAACTAAGGGTTGGTTGTAGCCCCGCGCAATTAATGCCTGTTTAATTTCATTTAAATTCTCGGCTTCTGTTTTACTTGGCGCTGTTAATCGAACCAATTCACAACCCGCGTCTAACATTCTCACCGATTCCTCTACGGAAGATAATGTATCTGCTGTGTCCGCCGTGGTCATTGATTGTACTCGAATCGGATAGTCCCCACCAAGACACAAATCCCCAACTTGTACTTCGGTAGCACGCAATCGAACTTTTAGATATGGGTTATTGCAATATTTCATAAGTCTATAACACCTGTTGGATTAGGTTTGTTTCGAATTCATTAACCCGCGAAGCGAATTCATTAATAAAACAAAATCGGCTTCAGCGTGCTGGTCATTTCTAAAATGAAAATCGGCTTTCGAAACGTGTGGGGCAATGTAAGACTCATAACAAGGCATTACATGGTTATCCCATTGATAAATTATGTCACTTCGCTTATATCCGCGATTGTCTTGATCTCGATATATTCTTCTATCCAATTGAATTGCGTGTTCAACATCCACAAAAATGGAATAATCCAACAAGGAATGAACCGCATGGTAATGATATAAAAACAATCCTTCAACTAATATTACATCACTTGGATGTATGGTAAGCAATACATTCTTAGCTGGTGTTGTATTAAAAAAATACTCCTTCACTTCAATGGATTCACCAGATACCAGCATTTGCAAGTCACTGGTTAGTTGTGCCTCATTAAGCGCCGTAGGTAAATCAAAATTTACAATCCCATTGATATCCAATTGCTGCTGTTCTATTGGATGATAATAGTTATCCATCGTGAACAAGGATGGATTAAATGATGAAAACTCCTCCGCAACTCGCTTTAGGAGGGTGGTTTTTCCTGAGCCGCTTCCGCCACAAATCCCAATAACCACAGGTGCTTTTTTCTTGTTCATCAAGCAAAGATAACCATTCAATTATTCTCATTTTAATTGCTTTGCCATTAATTTTTAACTAATCTTGCATTATATTAACACCCTTATGAAATTACTTTTTAGCGCGGTACTTACAGCTATTACGTTTAGTGGTTTGGCTCAATTACGCATCAAAGATAAAGCACCCATGCAGCAGATAGAGATGAAATCTGTTAATGGAAGTATGTATACGTTGAATAGTCTAAAAAAAGACAAGGGGCTTGTTGTTATTTTTTCTTGTAATTCATGTCCTTTTGTGGTTGGTTCGGATGATTTTCCAGGTTGGGAAAAGCAATATGATTCGTTATATAATGAAGCCTTAATCAACAACATCGGGTTCGTTTTAGTTAATTCCAATGAAGGGAAACGAACTCAAGCGGATTCTTACGAAGAAATGATTAAACATGCTAAAGAACAAAATTATACCATGCCCTATGTAGTTGACGAACAGTCTGCCTTAGCCAATGCCTTTGGTGCTAAAACAACACCGCATGTCTATTTTTTTGACCAGACATTATCCTTGATTTACACAGGATCCATTGATAATTCATGGGATAAAGGGAGAAAAAACGATCAATCGTACCTATTCAACGCCATTCGGGCACAGGGAAAAGGGAAAAAAATCAAACCTAACACCACAGAACCTAAAGGTTGTGGAATTAAACGTGTTGTTACACCTATTAAAAATTAAGTGCTATGAAAAATCTACTCTTTTTTTTAAGCATCATCACCGCAATTCAAGTGCTTGCACAACAAGGAGCTGGTGGATCAGGACATTACTTTCCGGAAGCAGGTTGGAAAACCATTCCATTAATTACCTATCCTACCCCAGATGTTGAAGCCTTAAGACAAGAAGATTTAATCCTAGACGAACAAGGAGAACAACCTTGGCGATTTGGTTTCAATCATCCTACCCAAATTAATAGTACTTCTCATGGTACATGGATACAGGCAAAAAACGGAGATTTAGTTTGGTTGGTTCGTATCAAGTGTCCAGAAGCATTAACCATAAACCTTGCCTTTAATCAAACAGAAATTCCTTCCGGAAATGAACTCTATGTCTATAACCCAGACAAAACGTTCATTCTAGGGGAATTTACTGAAGAACATCTGTATGAAGGTCAATTGGGAACAGAATTGGTCCCTGGAGATGAGGTAATCATTGAATATTATGTGCCGGCAAGCAATGAAAAAGGTCATGTGCAACTTAATAATGTAACACACGGATATCGAACCGCTCGGGAATTTCATGAAAAAGCTTTTGGAAGTTCAGGAAACTGCAACTTGAATGTAAATTGCCCACAAGGTGGTCCTTGGCAATTAGAACGAAATGGGGTGGTTATGCTCGTTTCAGGGAACAGCGGGTTTTGTTCCGGGTCTTTGATAAACAACACCTTAAATAATGGTAAACCATACGTGCTTACTGCAAACCATTGCTACAGCAATCCTGCTACTTGGGTGTTTCGATTTAATTGGCAAAGTGCCGGGTGTAATAACCCAGGAGCTGAACCTACATTTCAATCTTTGAGTGGGGGCGTTTTACGTGCACGAGCCAGTGCTTCCGATTTTTGCCTGGTTGAGATAACAGGAGGATTGCAAGGTGGCACCGTTCCCGCAGCATTTACACCCTACTTTAATGGGTGGGATAATTCTGGGAACACCCCATCTTCTGCTGTGGGTATCCATCATCCATCTGGAGACATTAAGAAAATATCCATTGAAAATAATCCCCTTATTTCCACATCTTTTGGTGCAAGTCCCGCAAATTCACATTGGGGCGTAACTGGATGGGATGAAGGGGTAACTGAAGGCGGGTCCTCTGGTTCCCCATTATTTGATCAAAACCATAGGATCATTGGTCAATTACACGGAGGCGCTTCTGCCTGTGGAGCAGCCGTGTTATCCGATGAATATGGGAAAATTAGTTATTCATGGACTCCGGCAAACAGTGACAGCACAAACCAGTTAAAGTATTGGCTAGATCCAAACCAATCAAGCGCTACCTTTGTTAATGGGTATGATCCTTCCGGGGGTGTTCCTGTGCAAGTTGATCCCTTGGTTTCGTCCCTTGGCGGGGTAACAGGTACTTTTTGTAGTGCCGAAGTAACGCCTACTGTAACCATTGCTAACGGTGGCGCAGTCACCCTGACTTCTGTAACAATTACCTATGGGTTTGATGGAAACAACAACCTGACTTACAACTGGAGTGGTTCCCTGTCTCAGTGGCAATCTACAACAATTACCCTTCCAACATCCAATTTAAGTAATGGGATTCATACGTTTAATGCGGTTGTTGGAAATCCGAATACCGGAGTAGACGAAAACAATGTAAACAATACGCAAAGCAGCACCTTTAATGTGGTGTTAAATGGTCAAGCAGTTGTTTTAGATTTGACCTTAGATTGCTATGGGTCTGAAACGTCGTGGGAATTACAAAATGCTACGGGAACTGTAATCTATTCTGGAAGCGGTTATCAAGACGATGCCGCAGGATTAGTGTCAGAAACATGGTGTTTGGATTTTGGTTGTTATGCTTATATCATTAATGACTCGTATGGAGATGGTATTTACGGCTTACCGTGGTGTCAAACCAGTGGAAGTGTTTTAATTTCATCCCTAGGCAATTCATTAACCGGAATATCAGCGGCTAACTCAGATTTTGGTTCCTCGGCTACCCTAAACTTCTGCGTTAATGGTGGGGGGGTGAATTCACTGAACGAAGAAAGGTTTACCGTCTATCCAAATCCCAGCCAAGACATAATTCATTGGGTTTCATCTTCACTTGTTGCAAGCTATACGCTTGTTGATATACATGGAAAACATATCATTGAAAATAGTACAGTAAAAAATACGCAATTTACTTTTTCCATGGAACAGCTGAGCCCTGGGTTCTATGTCTTGAATTGCTTGTTTGAAAATGGGAACTCTGGTCAAATGCAAGTCATTAAAAATTAATTGCTTTGGCGGGGATTTATTTTCATGTCCCGTTTTGTAGAAAGAAGTGCACCTATTGTGATTTTCATTTTTCAACCACGTTCAGTGGTTATAGAACACCCCTGCTCGAATTAATGTCCCGTGAATTTAACCAACGGTTAAATGAACTAAACGACCCGGTTGAAACGATATATTTTGGGGGTGGTTCACCGGGTTTACTTACACCTACGGAACTCGATTTACTCCTAAAAGAACCCATACGAATTGCGGGTAATCAGTTGAAAGAACTAACCCTAGAAGCAAACCCAGAAGATGTTACCAAAGCCAATTTAAGCGCGTGGAAATCGCTTGGAATAAATCGAATTAGCTTGGGTATTCAATCTTTAAATACAAGTATTTTGAGCTGGATGAATAGAAACCATACCGTAGCGCAATCACTAAACGCATTAGACCAATTAGCCGCCTACGATTTTTCCTTGTCCATCGACTTAATTTATGGGATTCCTAATCAAGAAATTAATGACCTTCTTGGGGTAATTGAACTATTAGATTTATATCATATTGAGCACTTTTCTGCGTATGCATTAACTAAAGAGCCCAATACCGCACTAGCACGTTGGATTAAACAAGGAAAAAATGCGGAAATAGATGATGATCAACAAATAACACATTATTATACGGTTCAAAAGGAACTTAAGCAACGTGGTTTTCTGCAATACGAGGTCTCAAATTATTCGAAAAACAAACAACAGGCTAAACACAATGCTAATTACTGGGCAGGAAAACCCTATTTAGGAATTGGACCTGGGGCACATTCGTTTGATGGAGTAAACACACGGAGGTGGAATGTACCTAATAATCAACGCTATTTAAAGCAAGAAGATTGGTTCGATGTTGAACTATTATCAGCAGATAATTTATGGAATGAATGCTGGTTAACTGGATTAAGAACCATACATGGCGTGTCGTTAAATAAACTACAATCGCTGGGTGGACTTACGTTAAACGAAAAAACAATCCTCAATAAATTAATCTCCGATCGTTTGTTACGTCTTGATAAGCAGCACTACATCCTTACAAACGATGGGTTTCTTGCAGCGGATCGCTTGGCAAGTATGTTATTTAGAATTTAATGACAAGCAATCTTAGAAACTCTATTCGCATGTCTTCCGCCTTCAAATTCAGCCGATAAAAATGCACCGAGGATTTCATGTGCCATATCATCAGAAATAAATCGTGCAGGCAACGAAAGAATATTGGCGTCATTGTGTTGTCGTGCTAAAGAAGCAATTTCTGGATTCCAACACAATGCGCAACGTATGTCTTGATGTTTATTTGCCGTCATGCTGATTCCATTACCTGAACCACAAATTAAAATGCCTAAGGTTGCTCGTTTCTGTTCTATTTCTTCAGCTACAGGGTGCGCATAATCTGGATAATCTATACTCTCTTCACTGTAACAACCAAAATCTTTTACATGATGCCCTTGTGCTTCCAAGCTTGTAATTAACTTTGTTTTCAATGCAAAACCGGCATGATCGGATCCGATAGCGATGTTCATAGTATAGTTTTTTGTAAAATTAGTCATTTGATAACATGTGTATAGGCTTGTTAATTAGTATTGAAAAAAGCTAAAAGAAAAAGCTAGGAATTGTAAAACAATTATCCATATATACAAATGATTAATATATGTGCTGAAAGTTCAACGATTCTTTCCGTTTTTGATGCACCTGTTATTAACCAAAATAAGGGTCACAACACATGAAACTTATTCACTTGTTTAAGTTATTCATAGTAGTGAATAAACAATCAGTAAACCCCTTAAAAGCACAGAAAATGTATTTTAATTAATGTTAATAATCCGTTGAAATCCCGTTCATAGTAACCGGTGGTTAACAAAAGCGTCTTATTTTTACACAAATGAACACCCTTAATAGTTTTAATAAAATTCTTTTTAAATAAATATCTTTTAATACAATTAACTGCTGTGCAAAGAATAAACTAGGTAGTGTTGTTTCGAATTTTTACTTTTATCAAATCATGAGTAAGCATCAAGCTGATATTTTAAATTTATATACAGAGATTGAAAAATTTGTAGATAAATTTTATTTGAACCGCATGGTGCGGGGAGGAATCATTGCATTGGGTGTTTTTTCATTAAGCTATTTGTTTTTTTCAAGTGTTGCTTATTTCTTTGAGTTAAATAGCTGGATCCGCTTGTTTTTTTTAATTGGCTTTATTGGACTGAATTTAACTGTTTTGGTCCGACTTTTCCTGGTTCCCTTTAGTCAATATCTTAGAATTACAAAACGTATTACACAGGTAGAAGCGGCCACATTTATCGGTCAATTGTTCCCTGATATTTCAGATCGTTTAGTAAATACCTTACAGCTAATTAATCAATCCACTTCAACCCATGAAAATTTAGATTTATTAACGGCTTCCATTGCTCAGAAAACGTCACAATTGAAGGTATTCAAATTTAGTGAGGCCATAGACTTACGTGTAAATAAAAAATACGCCAAGTATGTACTTCCATCGCTACTAACTATCGTCGTGCTTATTATTTTTATTCCTGCAATTTTAACCCAAGGAACATATCGAATTATTCAATTTAATCAAGTTTTTCTGCCTTTTAAATTTCATGTAACAGAAGGTAAAGCTTCTTACGAGGAAGGTTCAGATATTCCTATTCGGGTTACTTTAAAAGGTGAAAGAATACCGGATAGGGTTTATTTAATTTCAGATCAAGGAAAATTTTTAATGCACCGAGCCTTGAAAAACAGGTATGATTTTACTTTAAAAAAGGTAAAGACAAGCGGGAGTTTTTACTTTGAAGCAAATGGATATGAAAGTAAAGCATATTCCTATAAGGTTACAGGTAAAAGCTTGTTAGGGAACGTCACGCTTAAAATTCACTATCCTACTTATTTGAATAAAAAAGATGAGTTCATTCAAAATGTTGGGGACATTACGGTTCCAGAAGGCAGTCAATTAACGTGGACGGGATCTTCAAAGAATACAAAATGGGTTGAAGTTAACCATGCGAAGGAACGTAAAACCTTCAATAAAAATACATTTACGTATTTGTTAAAAGCAAGGAATAGTCAAAAACTAACCATTCGATTAGCAAATTTATATTCGAATAAAGTGGATTCCACCCATTTTCAAATTGCGGTAATTAAAGATGCATATCCAAGCATTCAGGTAGGAGAATCTATAGACTCAATTCAAGAGGGATTGAGGTTTTTCAGTGGTCAAATTGGTGACGATTACGGCCTATCTGCTTTAATGTTTAATTATCGAATTTTACGTAACGGTAAGGCAATTAAGACAAGAAAATTACCTGTTTCATTTGAATCAGGAACACGAAGTAGTTTTTCGTTTGCTGTTGATTTTCGATTAGAGAATGTAAAACTTGAAGATAAGATTGAATATTATTTTACTGTGTCAGATAACGATGGTGTTAACGGTAGTAAAAGCACCAAGAGTTATATTGGTCAATATCAATTACCGAATCTTCAAGAATTGAATGAGCAGCGCGACCAGCAACAGGCTCAAACAAAGCAGGATTTAGAGCGGGTTTTAGAAAAAACAAAGGCATTTGAAAAATCTATTGATAAGCTTAAGAAGGACTTAAGTAATTCTAAATCAAATGATTGGAATAATAAACAGCAACTAAATCAATTACAAGAGGAGCAAAAGTCATTAGCGAATGAACTTCAGCAGATAAAAGATCAACTTGAACAAACTACCCAAGAGAAAAATCAACTTTCTGAAATTGACAAAGCCTTATTAGAAAAACAAGAGATGATCGAAAAATTATTGGAAGAGGTCATGGACGATGAATTAAAAAAACTATTGGAAGACTTGGAGAAATTGTTCAATGAGCGTGCAGACCAAGAAATTCAGAAGGAGATGAACAAGCTGGACCAGCAGGCGGAGAATATGAATAAGCAGTTAGATCGCACCTTGGAAATGCTTAAAAAATTACAAGTGAACGAAAAAATAGATGACATTGAAAAAGAACTTAAAGAAAATGCAGCTGCGCAAGAAGCACTAAAAAAAGAGATGGCCTCGGATAACATTAGCAAAGAGGAAGCTGCGAAAAAACAAGATGAAATCAATAAACGATTCGATGAAATTCAAAAGAAATTAGAAGAGACAAAAGCCTTAAATAAAGAATTAGAAAGCCCGCTTAATTTGGAAGATTCTAAGTCCCTAGAAGAATCTATTGATAAAGAACTCAACAATGCTTCTGAAGAAGTTAAAAGTGGTAAGAAAAACAAATCACAAGAATCGCAACAGCAGGCTGCAGATCAAATGGAGCAATTGGCTGATATGTTGGACCAACAACAGCAAGAATCAAATAAGCAGCAGGAAGAGGAAGACATGGATTTGGTTCGTCGGATTTTAGAGAGTTTAATGATACTCAGTTTTGATCAAGAAGCGCTTATTGGAAAGTTTAATAAAGTAAATACAACGGATCCAAAATATAAAAAATTAGGGAGAGCGCAAATACGAATAAATACAGATACAAAAACGGTAAGTGATAGCTTACTTGCATTGGCTAAACGTCAACCGAAAATAGCCTCTTTTGTAGATAAAGAATTGGCTGATATTAATTTCTCGCAAAATGCAATAGTTGATGCGATAGATGATCATCGAAAACAGGATATTGTAAAAAGTGAGCAGCAGGTAATGACAGCATACAATAATCTTGCTTTGTTGTTGAATGAGGCGTTACAACAAATGCAATCGCAGATGCAGTCTCAGATGCAAAGTAGCGGTAGTTGCAGTAAGCCAGGAAATGGAAAACCTAAACCGGGGAGCAGTATGTCATCGGGCGACATGAAAGAAATGCTCAAGAAGCAGTTAGAGAAAATGCAAAAAGGACAGAACCCAGGAGGTAAAAAGCCCGGCGATAAAGAGGGTAATAGTCCAGGAATGAAACCAGGTCAGTCGGGTATGAATATGATGGGATTAGGAAATAAAGAAATTGCAAAAATGGCCGCAGAACAAACCGCTATTCGTCAGAGATTAGAACAACTCAAAAACGAATTAAATAAGGATGGAAAGGGGACAGGAAACAAACTAGATCCGTTGCTAAAGGAATTGGAACAACAAGAAAAAGATTTAATTAATCAGCGAATTAATGGGGATATGGTTAAACGTCAACAGGACATATTGACGCGTCTATTGGAAAGTGAAAAAGCGGTTATGGAAAGAGGTTATGAAGAAAAACGGGAGTCAAAGTCAGGAAAAGATGAGAATCAAGGTAACCTTATAGAACTTAAAGAGTATAAGAAACAATCTGTGAAGCAATTGGAGATGTTGAATGTT
>JBJTWL010000121.1:0-25428 GCA_046081745.1 Flavobacteriales bacterium
CCTGCGGTTAGAACCAGGCTCCACCCAAATTTGCTCGAAATGGCCATGGAATACTAGCAAGAATAAGAATTAATCCAATAATGTAGAACAGTTTTATAGGCTTGTAAATCTCGGCAGGGGTAGTGCCCTTTTTAGATTTAAAGTAACCGAAGGTGATTAATGCAATCGCGATGATCATTCCGGCTAAATGTTCCATTCCGTAGAATCGGTAGATTCCTGTAGGTTCTTTCATCCAACCATCAAAGAACTTAACTTTATCTGAAATGATATAAAGGATTAGCCCCAATACAAGCTGAAGATGAAGACTAACCATAGAGAAGAGGTTTATCAACTTGTGTCGTTTTTCAAATTCTTTTGCGCTAAAGGCATTATAAATTGCCCATACAATTAGAATAAGGGCGACCCATCGTAACCCAGAATGTGCGTGTTTAAGTGCTTCGTACATATAAAAAAGATTAATCGTTTAATTTTAACACGGCTAAAAAGGCTTCTTGAGGCACTTCTACCCGTCCTACTTGTCGCATACGTTTTTTACCCGCCTTTTGTTTCTCTAAAAGCTTTCTTTTTCGGGTAATATCTCCGCCATAACACTTGGCAGTAACGTCTTTTCTAAGTGCTTTAATGGTCTCTCGGGCAATAACTTTCGCTCCAATTGCCGCTTGTATAGGGATCTCAAATTGTTGACGTGGAATGAGCTCTCTCAGTTTAATACAGATTTTTTTACCTAATTCGAAGGCGTTACTTCGGTGAACTAAAGCAGAGAGGGCATCTACTTGTTCGCCATTAAGTAGTAAGTCCATTTTCACCAAATCAGATTCTTTGTATCCAATCGGATGATAGTCAAACGAAGCGTAGCCTTTTGAAACTGTTTTTAAACGGTCATAAAAATCAAAAACGATTTCTGCAAGCGGCATTTCAAAGGTGATTTCAACGCGATCTTGGGTGAGATATACTTGATTCTTCAGTTCACCACGTTTCTCGATACACAAGGTCATAATGGAACCCACAAATTCAGACTTGGTAATGACTTGTGCTTTAATGTAGGGTTCTTCTATACGATCTACGCCTGCTGGATCAGGTAATTCAGAGGGGTTATTTACAATGAGTTTTGCCTCTACATCGCGTTTCATGTAGGTGTGGTAAGATACGTTGGGAACCGTGGTAATAACAGTCATGTTGAATTCCCGTTCAAGGCGTTCTTGGATGATTTCCATGTGAAGCATCCCTAAGAACCCGCAACGAAACCCAAAGCCTAGGGCCGCAGATGATTCGGGCTCGAAAACGAGGGATGAATCATTTAATTGCAATTTCTCCATGGAGTACCGAAGTTCTTCGTAATCTTCGTTGTCTACTGGGTAAATACCAGCAAATACCATGGGTTTAACGTCTTCAAATCCTTTTATTGCCGTTTCACAGGGACGTTCTGCAGTGGTTATGGTATCTCCAACCTTTACTTCGTTTGCAGCCTTTATTCCGGATATTATATAACCCACATCACCAGCTTTAACTTCCTTCTTGGGTACAAGATCCATCTTAAGAATCCCAATTTCGTCAGCATTATAATCTTTCCCGGTATTAAAGAAGCGTACTTTTTGACCCTTTTTAATTACACCGTTTCTAACTCGATAATATGCAATAATTCCTCGAAATGAGTTAAAAACGGAGTCGAAGATCATCGCTTGTAGAGGCGCATCTTCGTCCCCTTTTGGGCAGGGAATCCGATTGATAACGGCATCGAGAATTTGATCAACTCCTAGTCCGGTTTTCCCTGATGCTGGGATAATTTCTTCTGGTTTGCAACCAATGAGTTCAATAATTTGATCAGAAACCTCCTCAGGCATGGCGCTTGGAAGATCCATTTTATTTAATATTGGGATGATTTCTAAATCGTGTTCTAAGGCTAAATATAAATTTGAAATGGTTTGTGCTTCAATTCCTTGGGTTGCATCAACAATAAGTAATGCTCCTTCACAGGCAGCGATGGAACGCGAAACTTCATATGAAAAGTCAACGTGTCCCGGTGTATCGATTAAATTTAAGACGTAATCTTCTCCATTGTGCTGATAATTCATTTGAATTGCATGGCTTTTAATGGTAATTCCTCGCTCCCGCTCAAGGTCCATATCATCTAAGGCCTGGTCTTGCATTTCCCGTTCAGAGATCGTGTTAGTTGCTTGTAGTAATCGGTCAGCAAGCGTGCTTTTCCCGTGATCAATATGGGCAATGATGCAAAAATTACGAATGTTCTTCATAGTGACTGCGAAGTTACAATAACTCTTGATATTCTTGGGAGAATTCCACTATTTTATGACGGTTACATGTCCCGTCATTTGTTGTTCTTGCATTCTATTTCTTCGATAGATCAGTTTCCACGTATAAACGCCGTCTGGAACTTTTACTCCTTTGAATGTGCCATCCCACTTAAAATCTAATTGATCTGAAAAAAACAAGCGCTCTCCCCATCGATTGAAAATCTCAATATTGATCCATTCAACTCCAATGAAACTTCCTGAAAACACTTCATTGATTCGATTGTCATCTGGAATAAAGGTGTTAGGAATATAGATGTAGAATTCTTCTTGAATAAAAATTGGCTTTGTTATACTATCAACACATCCATTCATGTCTGTTGCAATTAACGTAATTAGATATTCCCCATATGGAGTAAAGGTATGCGTTGGGTGAATTTCGTAGGAACTACCGCCGTCCCCGAAAAACCATTGGTAACCAAACCCGTTTTGCGTTAGGTTATAAAAGGAAGTAGGCAAATTTTCAGTTGGATTTGTCGTTAAAATGGTAAAGTCGGCTATAGGCTTTACAATCTGAACTTGACTAAAACCACTTACATTAAACGATTGACATTCATCCGACACCAATACTTGATAGCTGTTGGTACTATTTGGGTAAACCCAAATTCCGGGCGTAGTGGCCCCGTTGGATGGCCATAAATAATAATAGTTGCCATATCCACCACTTGGTATAACACTTATAAAAGCACTATCCCCAGGGCAAATATATTGGGTTGGGGTCATGCTTAATACGAGCGGAGGACTTGTAATGGTATAGGTTACTGTATCACGGGCCATATTACCACAGCCGTCTGTTACGGTTAACACGTAACTGTTTGTACTGCTCGGGGTAACGTTTACACTATCGGAAATTGAAAGGATAGCACTTGAACCAAGGGTTCTCCAAGCATAGGTATAGGTTCCGTTCCCTCCGCTAACGGAACTATAAAACGTATGGCTAAGATACGGGCAGATTTCAGTAACATCGGGTGAAAGTGAAATGGAGAGCGGTGGAAAAACGGGAACATTCACTATCGCTGAATCAGTCAAGGATGTTCCGGTGCAATTATCGCTGGCTTGAACGTAAATGGTTTGTGACGATTGAGCGGTAAATGATATGGATGCGGTGGTTGCTCCTGTACTCCAAAGATATGTGTACGGCTGAACGCCCCCACTAATTAAAGCGGTTAAACTAATGGGTTGGTTTGGACATAACAGGGTGGTGTCGTTGAGACTTAGCGTTAATGGCGGGACATCTTGTATATACAAGGTTAATGGAATGGGGGTCACATTACCGCAAGGGTCGGCCACATTGAAATTAAGGAGGATAGTCTCAAGTCCTTCCGCGAAATTATCAGCATTTACATTGATTTGAAACGTAAAAACAGCCTGTCCAGGACTGAAATTTACAGCGTTTGGTATTCCATTATAATCCACCCCCTGCGTTGCTGAACCAGCAACGGTAATCGGAATGGAGAGCGGGCTGTTAATGTTGTTTTGTCGTGTAACGGTAACCGTTGCAGAAACACATCCTTCGGCCATCCAGTCTGGATTAGTAAAAACTTGCTGAGAAATAGTAGCGTTAACATCCACGGGAGTTTTTGAGCTTAAACTATTTGCCTCTAAAAAAATCCCAGAGTCCCACGATCCATCCCCAACATCAGCGGTCGCTAGGATTAAGTGATAGGTTTGGCCGCATTGTACCGCTGAAACAGCCTCAAGAACATCAGTGAAACCGTCATATTGAATGTAATTCGGGGACCCGTTGTAAGGCGCCATAGTTCCATCTCCGTTGGAATTATAAAACATCGAATTGGTAATGGCATTAACGTTATTTATCGAAACTACCCCGCCCCCATTAGGGAGTTGGGCAATATTCTGAAGTCCTGTAATCCCTGGTCCAGAAATAAAAAAACCAAAAATATCATTATAGGTTGAATTGTTTGGAGGTGCAAATTCAGGATATTCTTCTGAACCAAAGACATATTTGAATCTAACGGTATCCGCATACGGGATAAAATCAAATTCCAGCGTTGCCGCGTTAAATGTTTGGGTCCCTTGAATTATTCCAGAAAGAATTCCTGAGCCAGGCATGTTATTGTCGGTTCCTGAGGAGGCGGCATTGTTGGGCCCTTGAGGTCCGGAACCGTTATTCATTATGGTGCCCGTTGTCATGACAATACCTTGGGTTATTCCGAGATTGGTTCCGGCGGCGGTAAAAGACCCAATGGCTGTTGGACTTCCGTTATATAAAATATTACTCACCGTAACACCTGGACCAATGAGTACATTTTGCACAAGACCTTGCGGGGCTTGTCCGCTGGATGTAACCAATTGACTGAGACCTAAACTTGGCCTTAGCATAAAAAGTACCATCCATAAAATGTGCCATGTTCTCATCATAAGTACAACGTATGAAAACGAAAAACGTTGGTAAAAGTTAAGCCTTTTTTTAAATATTTTCAAGGGCTAACCCTTGCAGATAACAAAACCTGTAATACTCTCCCTTTTTCTGTAACAGTTCAAGGTGTGAGCCAGACTCAACGATTTCCCCTTTTTTAAATACGATGATGAGGTCAGCATTAATAATAGTGCTTAATCGATGCGCAACGACAATGCTTGTTTTTCCTTTCATAATGGCATCTAAGGCTACTTGAACTTGACGTTCAGATTCTGTATCAAGTGCAGAAGTGGCTTCATCAAGCAAAAGGATTTCTGGATTTTTATACATTGCTCTAGCGATACTGATGCGTTGTTTTTGCCCTCCAGAAAGTTTATTTCCCCGATCCCCAACATTGTATTGGAATTGGCCTTCTAATGTGGTGATAAAATCGTAGGCGTTGGCATTCTTAGCTGCGTTGATTGCGCGTTCCATATCCGGAGTTTCATCTCCAAAAGCAATGTTTTCTAATATGGTAGCATTAAACAATAGGGAATCCTGTGCAACAATTCCTGTAAATGCTCTGAGGCTGTTGATATCAATCGTTCGAATATCAATACCATCTATTGTGATTGCGCCCTTGGAAGGATCATGAAACCTAGGAATTAAATCAAGTAATGTTGATTTACCACTCCCGGACTCACCAACAATAGCAATGGTTTGGCCCTTTTTAATAGTGAACGAAACCCCATTAAGTACGGATTCAGACTGATATGCAAAAGACACATTATCAAAATGAATGGTGTCGTTGAATTCTCTTAGTTTTAGTGCATCATTAGCATTCTTAATCACCAAATCCTGGTTAAGAATTTCATTGATCCGGTCGAGTGATACGCGGGCTTTGGCCAAATTTGCCAGGGCGGTTGAGATGCCTTGAATCGGGCGCAGCATTTGTGAGAAAACGATGACAAAGGTTAGAAAAACCTCCCCGGAAAGTCCGTTGCTTTGATGCCCAAGAATCAATATTCCGCCAAAATAAACTAGCAATAGCATGATGAGTGCTCCGAGTGTTTCATTGATTAAAGGGGCAAGATCCTTTTTTCGAAACGTTTTAGTTATAAGTTGTTGGTGCCGAAGGTTTACCTGCTCAAAACGTTGTTTAATAAATTGAATCGCGTTGAATGCCTTAATGATGCGTAACCCGTTCAATGCTTCATCCATAGAGGCGTATAAAACCCCTGTTTGCTCTTGACCTTCCTTGGCTGTTTTCTTTAAGCTTTTATTTATCCTAGAAATCACTAAGGCGGAAACAGGCAGAAGAAACAATGAAAAGATCGTAAGTTCTGGGCTTAATAGAATCAAGGTGACCACATTAATTATAACCGCAATAGGCTCCCTAAAAAGTAGTTCAAGCATACTAACTACGGCGATTTCAATTTCTCCAACATCGCTGTTCATTCGAGCCATGATATCGCCACGCCGCTCATTTGAGTGAAATGAAAGAGGTAAAATTAGCGACTTGTAAAAGAGTTTATTTCGAACATCCCGCACCACGGCCATTCGTAATTGTGATTGAAACCATACGGCGCCGTATCTAAATAAATTCTTAAAGAAAAAAGCGCCAAAAACACTCATACAAACAACAATGAGCGCAAATTGTGGATCATGTTTCACCAGGGAAGACATGTGGAATTGATAGACCCCCTTTATGTAGGATCCAAACTCCAGTATTGATTCTGGGTTATTTGGATATTTCGGAACCACAAGGGCTTTGGGATCTCTAAAAATAAGCTGTAATACCGGAATGAATAAAACGAGCGAGAGTAAGTTGAAAATAACAAACAGCAAGTTACATACCACAACCAGCATGGCAATACCTTTGTATACAAACGTATACTTGATGATTTCTTTAAGGTCTTTCAAGGAAGCACAAAGATACATTTTGTTAAGACAAGGTAAAAGACCTCGCGAAGATTCGTAACTTTGACCCAATGAGCAGTATTAGACAGCAAAAAATAGAAGCGGCTATCCGTCAGGAACTTTCGAGTTTCCTGTTAACGAAGGCAAGTGAAATTAGTTTAGGAGCAATGGTTTCAGTAACTGTGGTTCGGGTTACCGCCGATTTATCTTTAGCGCGATGTTATATTAGTGTATTTGCACACCAAGAACCTCAAAAGGTTTTGGATTCTATTGAGTCTAATACAGGGATAATCCGTCGTGAGGTTGGAAATCGACTTAAAAACATGCGTAAAATTCCAAGTTTGCGATTTTTCTTAGATGACTCATTAGACTACGCGGATCAAATAGACAAGTTATTGAAAAAGTGAAATTTCGTACCGTTTTTTATATTGCAAAACGCCTTTTAATTTCTCGACAAAAAAAAACGGCTGTATCCGTTATTTCTTGGATTGCTGTGGTTGGGATGTTGGTATCCTCTGCCGCTATGGTTATTTTACTATCTGCATTTAATGGCATTGAAGGCATGATTGAAGGCTTATACACGGAATTTGATCAGGAGATAATTGTGCGCCCGAGCGCATCTAAAAAAATAAATCCAGATTCCTTAAAGCAACTTGTTTCTTATGCTAAACAACTTGAGGGGGTGGAAAAAACGAGTTTATTTATTCAAGAGCGAATTATAATTCGAAAGAAAAAAAAGTGGGCCAATGCAGAAATTTGGGCTGTTGAACCTGCCTTTTATGCAATGGCAAAAGTAAACTCACGCGAACATTTGATCAACGGAAATGAAATAAAAAATGAAAACCAATCATTGATTGGAGTAGGACTTGCAAATAAACTGGGCTTGCATTCTATGGATTTAACTCCTGAGTCTGCGGTGTTGTACATTCCGCGACAAGACCGGAAAATCCGTATCGGAAAATCTCCTTTTTTCCAGCAAAACATAGCCGTTGTTGGAGCTATAGATCACAATAAAGAAGTAAACGATCAAGTATTATTGGTGCCTTTGAATTTTGCCATAGGGTATTTTAATAATGAAGTGAGCGGGTTGTTAGTACAGACCCAAATCAAATTGAGGTCTAATGTAAATGCTAAGCTGAAGGATAAGTTTGGAGCCCAATTTATGATTAAAACGAACTTGGAAAAAAACGAATTGATCTTCAAAACCAGCAAATCAGAAAAACTTATCGTGGTAATTATTTTAATTTTTGTTTTTATATTGTCCTTATTCAATCTTTCTGCCTCATTAACAATGACTTTCCTTGAGAAAAGAGCACAACTTCGAACCATGTATGCCTTGGGGTTAGCCACCGTTGATATAAAACGTGTTTTTGTAATGCTAGGGCTTATCATTGTCGGATTTGGAGTGATTATGGGATTAGGTTTAGGGTCTTTATTGGTATTCTTGCATGAAAAACTTCAATTGATTACGATTCCGGGTACCCTAAGTGCATTTCCCTCAGAATTTGATTTTTTCCAGGTTTTTACCCTGTTGTTTCTGCTGGTAATCCTCGGTTTTGTGGCAACCCTTTTTACAACTTCATTTTTAATTAAATCAAGCGAAAAAGCATAGTTGTTTTTGTGATCGGATTAATTTAATTCCGTATATTTGCGCTCAAAATAAACACACGATTTGTAATGATTAAAGGTAGAATTTCTCAGGTTATTGGTCCCGTAGTGGATGTTGCATTTGATAACGGAACGGCGCTTCCGACTATTTACGACGCACTCGAAGTAAGAAAAAAAGACGGTACACGCGTTGTATTGGAGGTTCAAGCCCATGTTGGTGAAAACGCGGTTAGAGCTATATCCATGGACTCAACCGATGGATTTACACGTGGAATGGAGGTTGTTTCAACAGGAAGTGCGATTAAAATGCCTACCGGGGATAAAATCAAAGGACGCTTATTTAATGTGGTAGGTGATGCAATTGACGGAATTAATGCGGTTGACGCTGCAAACGGTTTACCCATTCACCGAGAAGCACCGAAATTCGAGGATTTATCAACGGCATCCGAAATTTTATTCACCGGAATTAAAGTGATTGATTTGATTGAGCCCTATGCAAAAGGGGGTAAAATCGGTCTTTTCGGTGGAGCCGGCGTTGGTAAAACGGTATTGATTCAAGAGTTGATTAATAATATTGCAAAAGGGCATGGTGGATTATCTGTTTTTGCAGGTGTTGGAGAGCGAACTCGTGAAGGAAATGATTTGCTAAGAGAAATGCTCGAGGCAGGGATTATTAAATACGGCGATGCCTTTATGCATTCTATGGAAGAAGGCGGATGGGATCTTACAAAAGTTGACCTTGAGGAAATGAAAGATTCTAAAGCAACGTTCGTGTTTGGACAGATGAATGAGCCTCCAGGTGCTCGTGCACGAGTGGCATTATCGGGATTAACTATTGCTGAATATTATCGTGATGGTGAAGGAGACGGACAAGGAAAGGACATTTTATTCTTCGTGGACAACATCTTCCGATTTACACAGGCTGGTTCAGAAGTATCCGCATTATTAGGCCGTATGCCTTCTGCCGTTGGTTATCAACCTACCTTGGCAACTGAGATGGGGGCAATGCAAGAGCGAATTACTTCTACCAAGAATGGTTCAATTACTTCGGTTCAGGCGGTTTATGTACCTGCGGATGACCTTACGGATCCAGCACCGGCAAATACCTTTGCTCACTTGGATGCAACAACAGTACTTTCTCGAAAAATATCAGAACTTGGAATTTATCCAGCGGTAGACCCGTTGGATTCAACATCGCGTATCTTAACGCGCGAAATCGTCGGTGATGCTCATTACGATTGCGCTCAACGTGTTAAAGTTACATTACAGCGATATAAGGAACTTCAGGATATTATTGCCATTTTAGGGATGGATGAATTATCTGAAGAAGATAAGATGATAGTACACAGAGCACGACGCGTTCAACGTTTCTTGTCGCAACCGTTCCATGTTGCTGAGCAGTTTACTGGTATTCCAGGCGTGTTTGTTGATATTAACGATACGATTAATGCCTTCAATGAAATATTAGATGGCAAATATGACCAATATCCAGAAGCGGCATTCAACCTCAAAGGAGGAATTCATGAAGTGGTTGCTGCAGGAGAAAAAATGTTAGCTGAAGCATAATGATTTTAGATATACTAACTCCAGAGTCGCTGGTTTTTCACGGTAAGGTAGAGGCGGTTAAAATGCCAGGAATAGAAGGTGAATTTCAAGTGTTAAATGGTCACGCCGCGATTATCTCTGCACTAAAGTCGGGCACCGTAATTATTGATCTTGCACAAGCTACGCAAGAAATGACGGAAAAATTAACACCCACCTCAGACCCCAAGAAATTTAGTTTTGCGATTAAAGGCGGTGTGGCTGAAATGCTCGGAGATCAAATTGTATTGTTGGCTGATTAGGCTGTTAAGACATGTTAACTTGTGCTTTGTGTTGGGTCAAGCGCCTTACTTTCTTTATATTCGTGTAAATTAATTTTTATTTAAGGTGCCAAAGCAACTAGATTCATCAAATATTCCCAAGCATATTGCAATCATTATGGATGGAAATGGTCGATGGGCTAAATCAAAAGGTCAGGACCGTATTTATGGACATTTAAGCGGGGTAGATTCTGTGCGTGAAACACTTAAAGCTGCGATAGAATTTGGTGTTAAACATTTAACCCTTTATGCCTTTTCTGCTGAAAATTGGAGTAGACCACAGCAAGAAATAGATGGCTTGATGGAATTATTGGTAGCGTCTATTCATAATGAACTTCCGTCTTTGAATGAGCAGGGGGTTAAATTAACCACCATTGGCGACATAAGTCGATTGCCCGTTTCTTGTATTGAAAGCTTGCATGAAGCTGTTCTTTCAACTGTAGAAAACGACAGCATTAATTTGATATTAGCGCTGAATTATTCTGCACGAGAGGAAATGGTAAGTGCAACCAAAAGCATAGTTCAGCAGGTAATGGATGGGGAATTATCCGTGAATGACATTAATGTGGATACCTTTCAACAATCCTTGTATACGGCTGACATGCCTGATCCTGAACTGGTAATTCGAACCAGTGGAGAACACCGAGTGAGTAATTTTTTGCTGTGGCAATTGGCCTATTCAGAACTCCATTTTACTCCAGTATTTTGGCCAGAATTTCGAAGGGTTCATTTATTAGAAGCAATTTATGATTATCAACGCAGGGAACGTAGGTTCGGAAAAACTTCAGAGCAAGTAATTTTAGAGAAATGAGAATCATTAGTTATATATTCTTAATCTGTTGTACGAGTGTTTTTGGGCAATTGCTCAATAACACCTCTGATTTTTCAGTTCCAACGGAATATGAAATAGGCCCTGTTCGTGTTGTTGGGGCAGATAACTTTGATCAGCAAGCTATAAAAGCAGTTGCAGGACTTAGACAAGGACAGAAAATCACCATTCCGGGTGACCAAATGAGTAAAGCCATTAGAAATCTATGGGAAGAGGAATTGTTCTCCGATATTTCAATCGTTTTGGACAAGGAAATTCAAGGGGTGGTGTATTTATCGATTCATTTAAAGGCACGACCTAAATTGTCTCATTTTAAGTTTAGGGGCATTCCGAAACGAGAGGCGGATAAACTTCGTGAGGAATTGGATTTGTTCTCTGGAAAAACGATTACAGAAAACTTATTGTTTCAAACCGATGCTAAAATTCGAGGATATTTTAGGGAAAAAGGGTTTTATTCAATTTCTGCGGACATTACGCGCATTAAGGATACCATTATGAATGACTCTGAGGTTTTTGTAATCGATATAGAGCGTGGAGAAAAAGTAGGGATTAAAGAGATTGAACTTGATGGGGTAGCGAGTGTACCAACCTGGAAGCTATATATGGCCATGAAAGACACCAAGAGAAAATCCGTCTTGCGCATATTCAAGCGTTCAAAATATACGGTCTCTACCTATGAAAAGGATAAAAAGGCACTGATAGAAAAATTCTACGCGGCGGGGTTGCGAGATGCATATATCGTGCACGATACGGTTTATTTTCAAGATCCAAAAAACCTAATAGTCCACATAACGATCAATGAGGGTAGTAAATATTATTTTGGTGATTTTGAATGGTTCGGTAATAGTAAATACCGTTCCAGTTTTCTCGATTCAGTTATAGGTATCAAAAAAGGAGATGTTTACAATAAAACATTGCTAGACAAACGATTGAATGGCGGAGAGGACGGCAGGGATATTAATTCCTTGTATATGAATAAGGGGCATTTGTTTTTTCAAATATTTCCTGTAGAAACTGGGGTTACCGGTAATTTTATAAATTATCAATTTCGAATATACGAAGGGAAAGAAGCTCGATACGGAGAAATAACCGTAATAGGAAACACTAAAACAAACGACCAAGTAATTTACCGTGAAATACGCACCAAACCCGGAGATTTGTTTAACAAAGAAGACATCATGCGAACACAGCGGGAATTGTCTCAACTAGGGTTTTTTAACGACCAAACAATGAAGGTAAATCCCCTGCCTAATCCAGAAAAAGGCACGGTGGATATTCAATATGTGGTAGAAGAAAAGTCATCTGACCAGATTGAATTATCCGGAGGTTATGGAGGCGCTGGTCCAACGGGTTCAGGACGTGTCATTGGGACACTTGGATTAACGTTCAACAACTTTTCTACGAAGAATATATTCAAAAAATCGGCATGGTCTCCGCTTCCCGGCGGCGACGGTCAACGCCTTTCAATACGTGCGCAATCCAATGGCCGATTTTACCAAGGCTATACCTTCTCATTTACGGAACCTTGGTTAGGGGGTAAAAAACCAAATGCATTATCATTTTGGTTGAACAATACGGCATTGTCCTCAAACGGTTTTATTCGTACTAACCCAGCATATAACGGAATATCTATTACGGGAGTCGGTGTAGGGTTACAGCGAAGGAAAAAATTCCCAGATGATTATTTCACAGCTTATTATGAAATGAGTTATCAGTATTACGATGTGGTAAATGATTTTAGGTTTCCGCTCTTCCCTAAAGGATATTCAAATGATATTGCCCTAAAGTATGTGCTTCAACGATCCTCAGTAAGCGCTCCAATTTATCCGCAGAGCGGCTCTAATTTTACATTTACTGCGAAGTCTACCTTACCGTATTCCTATTTTAAAAAAGGGGTGGATTATTCTACCATGACCATTGCTGAAAAATACCTGTATTTGGAGTATTTCAAATTTAAATTTACGGGCGAGTGGTATTTACCCTTAACAGCCAATAGAAAACTGGTCCTAATGCCACGTTTTGGTTTTGGATATATTGGGGCGTACACGGCTGCGAAAGGGGTAACACCGTTTGATCGTTTTACCATGGGAGGTAGTGGACTAACGGGAGTTAACCAACTCGGTGGACGGGAAATCATTGCACTTCGTGGCTATGAGGACCAAGCAATTTCATCGTCCGGATCAGATCCAATGATTGCAAAATATACGCTTGAATTACGATATCCAATTTCATTGAATCCACAGGCAACGTTTTATGTAACTGGATTTTTAGAGGCGGGAAACACGTACCCCAATTTGAAAAACTTTAACCCGTTTAATGTGAAAAGGGCTGCTGGAGTAGGAATTCGTGTTTTTCTACCAATGTTCGGAATGTTAGGGTTGGATTATGGCTTAGGCTTTGACAAATTGGATTCTTGGGCATCTGGTTATAACGGGCCTTCTGATGCTTCGATTACCAATAAAGGATTTTATCCTAAGCTAAGTTTTACAATTGGCATGAACCTTGGTGAATTGTAAAAATTGATAATATTATTGTAAATTCGCCGTTCGCAGACAAAAAACACACATGAAATCAGTGCACGTAGTTTTATTCCTGATAATGGTTCTATTTACCAATGTAAACGCACAGTCTTTTGCTTTCATAGATTCTGAGTATATGCTCAATAGCATTCCGGAATATGCGGAATCAAAAGCAAAGCTTGACAAACTTGCAGAAACTTGGACCAAGGATATTGAAGATCGATTCCAAGTGATTAAAACGCAAAAAGAGAATTTTAACAAGGAAGAAATTTTATTACCAGCAGAAGAGAAAGCTAAGCGTAAATTGGAAATAGAAAAGTTAGAAAAAGAAACCTTGGAACTTCAGACTCAACGGTTTGGATTGAATGGGGATTATTTTATGAAACGACAAGAATTAATAAAACCGATCCAAGACCGAATTTATACGGCCATGAAAAAAGTGGCTAAAGCAGAAGGATATACCTTTGTTTTTGATAAAGCAAATCAAAGTAATTTGATTTATGCTGATAAAGAAGCAGATATTAGTAACACCGTTTTGGAAGAAATGGGAATTACAAAAGAATAAATTAAACACGTAAATATGAAACAAATAGTATTAGTTATTGCAACCGTTTTAATGTCTTTGAGCTTGAATGCTCAGATGAAAATTGCTCATGTGAATTCTCAAAGCTTATTGGACTCTTTGCCGTCTTATTTAAAAGCGGAATCTGATTTAAAGAAATTTCAAGATGATGGGGTAGCTGAACTATCGGTATTAGAAAAGCAAATTAACGATGCCTATGTTCGTTTAGATGGGATTAAAGGAGATTTAACCCCAACCATGTTGAAAATTGAACAAGAGAAGATCATGGGATTAGAACAACGTTACCAACAAACTCAATCTTTGCTTCAGCAACAACTTCAAACCTTAGCAAATGAGTATAATCAACCCATCCTTGATCGCCTTCAAAAGGCTGTGGAAATCGTGGCTGATCGAAAAAAAGTGAATTATGTGTTAGATGTTTCTAAATTACTTTATTCAAAAACCGGAATCGATATTACATTGGAGGTAAAAGCTGAATTAGCACGTTTAGATGCTGAAGCGATGAAGAAGTAATTACTGATATAGAATTTAAAGGGGCTATTGCCCCTTTTTTTATACCTTTATTTTGTGGAAAGGACAGGTAAAATTGGTGTTTTTGATTCCGGTTTCGGGGGCTTAACCATATTGCGAGAATTGGTGGATACATTTCCAAGATATGATTTCATCTACTTGGGTGATAATGCTCGTGCCCCATACGGTAATAAGTCCTTTGACTTAATATATGAATACACCTTGGAGGGCGTTAAGTATTTGTTTGATCAAGGGTGTGAATTGGTGATTTTGGCATGTAATACTGCATCAGCAAAGGCATTACGAACCATTCAACAGAAAGACTTGCCACGTATTGCGCCTTCCAAGCGTGTCTTGGGTGTAATTCGTCCAAGTACGGAAGAAATTGGCACATTGTCACGCACAGGTGTGGTTGGTGTTTTAGGAACAGAAGGAACGGTCAGCTCGAACTCATATGGAATAGAGTTGGCCAAGCTCAGTCCAACCACGAAAGTGATACAGCAAGCATGCCCACTTTGGGTGCCTTTAATTGAACAGCAAGCGTACGATTCTGCAGCAGGTAAATTAATCATTGCCTCCGACATCAAACGACTCTTTGATCAAAACCAACAAATTGATGTTATCGTGTTAGCATGCACCCATTATCCGATTCTAAAGTCACACATAGAGGCCTTGGTTCCTCCCGGGGTTATGGTTCTGGCACAAGGCCCCTTGGTTGCAGAGAAACTTAAAGACTATTTAAACAGACATCCAGAAATTGAACAGCGTTTATCACTCGGCGCTTCGATTGCTTTTAACACTACAGAAAGCAGTGATTATTTTAATGAACACGCCAGTGTTATCTTCGGAAAATCCTTGCATGCTGAACATATTCAATTAAATTCGTAACAGAACAAACTGTAACATGGAAATATCAAAAGAACTTCATGACCGCCTTGAATTACTCAACGCAAAATATCAGGCCATAGGTCAGGATTTAATTTCTTATTTAGACGGCTTATTATATGCCGATGTGACCACCTATTGGGATTATATAGAGGTGGATACCTTACTGAGTCTTCAAAAACCAAAAACCAAGTTTCAAGACGAACTTGTTTTTATAATTTACCATCAAATAACGGAGCTTTATTTTAAATTGGTTCTTCAGGAATTTAAAGCATTGGGCGAAATCGAAAATCCAACAAAAGCTCATTTTATCGATCGGGTAACACGCATTAACCGTTATTTTGAAGCGCTCATTAAAAGTTTTTCGATCATGGTTGATGGAATGGATCAAGATGAGTTTTTGAAATTTAGGATGTCACTTCTACCCGCGAGTGGTTTTCAATCTGCTCAATATCGCGAAATAGAAATTTATAGCACAGATTTTATAAATCTGGTTGCACGTGATGCCCGTTCATCGTTTGAGGTTGATGCTTCTATAGAGGCCATGTATGAACAAATATATTGGAAATATGGTGCCACCGAACTGGAAACAGGGAATAAAACACTAACCTTAACTCAATTTGAAGAGAAGTATGAATCGTCGTTTATTGCGCTAGGTCAGCGCTGTAAATCACGCAATCTTTGGCAAGTATTTTTGAGGCTATCTGAAGCTGATCAATCCGATGAAGAAGTTAAAAAAGTGCTTCGAACGAATGACTTAAATGTTAATGTTTATTGGCCGCTGGCCCATTATAAATCAGCCGTTCGTTATCTTGCAAGAAAGGATGTGGATGTTGTAGCCACAGGGGGTACGAATTGGCAGAAATACCTTCCCCCAAAATTCCAAAAACGTATTTTTTATCCAAGATTATGGAGTGATTCGGAAATTGATCAATGGGGTAAAGGTTGGGTGGAAGACCAAATTAAAAAAATCCTTAAAGGGGCTTAATGTACGTTTCTGTAAAATCAAACAAACCAATTTGACTTACCTTAATTTCGCGCACCTTTAAGTTAGATACTAACACAAAGTCTTCGTATAAAATGGGTAGAACCCAGTGCTCGTCTTGTAGAATCAAATCGCATGTGGTGAAATAGTTGTTTCTTAATCCGTTATCGGATTCTTCCATACCCATGCTAAAATTAAAGTCATAAATGGCTGAATTAACTTTTGGGAAAAGGGGATTTTGATTTTTATTGGTGGGGTTTTTACTGTAAAACAAACTAAAATATGCTTCTGGGTCTGGGTAGTCTGGCGACCAACCAAGCTTCCATATTGCAGCTTTATTTGAAACGACGGCCTTATATCTTGCTGCTAAATCAACTTCATGGATTGTAGTTTTAATCCCTAATACATTTGATAGTTGGTTAGCAATATATTGGCAGTATACCCGCGCTTGTTCTGAGTTATTTCCGCCTAGGTATAAATCAATTTCAGGAAACGGGTGATTGGGGCCATATCCCGCCGCCCTAAACAATTGTTTCGCAAGGATGATATCTACTGGTTTAATCGGAAGTTCCTTGTTGTTATAATAAGATGAGGGTGGGGCAAAGCCCTGCTTTGCAGCAATACCATCGCCATTCATGAGTTCATTGGCAATAATTTCACGATCGATAACCAAATCAATGGCTTTTCTTATTCGAGGATCTTTGAAACACTCATAGTGTTGGTTTAACACAATCATAGATACCCGACTCCCGGGAATAACAATAACTTTATGTGCAAAAGGTTTCCTGCGTTGAACCGTATTAAGATCGAATAGAATATCGTCAATATGCTGAGGAGAAACTTCACTTAAAATATCTAATTGTTCGTTTTTAAAGGATTGTGCTTCCTGTTTTTCTGAAGAAAGGACATTAAAGTTGAGGGCGTTTAAATATGGCAAGGTATTCCCATAGGAATCCTGTTTCCAATAGCTAGGGTTGTATGACAATAACACCTGCTTCTGGGTGTTCTTTTGAAGAAGAAAAGGACCGGTGCCAATGGGGTGATAAATTATTTTATCCTTGTAAAAATCATAGGCTATTTTAGAACAAATGCCATATTTTGAACTGGTTAATAACTGTGGGAAGTGCGCATACTTGCCGTTTAACTCGATGTCTAAGCAATGTGAATTCACAATGCGAATTCCTGGGATTGAATGAACATCGTTCCTTTTGAAAAACACATCTGCCCCTTTAATTTTACCAATAAGCGCATCGTTGGATTGATTGATATCGTTTTGGGAACAGGCCATTTCCAGTGTGAATTTCACATCAGTGGCGCTTAACTCGGTATTTTGCCCATCAAAACATTGATCCTTATGAAATTGAATCCCTTTTCTTAGGTATATCCTAAGTACCGTCTGATCCTTTTTCCAAAGGAATGATTCCGCAACACGAGGTACAATTTCATTTGATTTCTCATCCAAATCGAATAGGGGTTCAAAGATATTACCTAATATTCGGTGAGCATATAAATCTGAATTATATAAGGGATGTAGTGTTTGAATGGGTTCCGGAATCGATAGATTAACGGTGTCTCCATATACAGCTTTCCCCCCTTTTATTATTCGCGAATCGTTTAGCGAACATGAATGGATAAGGGAACTTAATATGATATACAGGAGATAAAATCGCTTCATTGTTATTCTTCAAAAGCGGATTTTATAAATCTAAATCGATATGTTTCCTCTTGATATTGGCATTCAAAGAGGTATACCGCATCTGGTAAATCATAAATGTTAATATCAATGGTTTGACCAGAAGATAAAGCTCTTCCGGCGGCATCATAAATCACCCATTGTTCAACGTGCTGATTGAGATGAATCCATGTGCTGGCGGGCACCGGATAAAGTCCCAAATTAGGCCGTACTAGAACATCATTTCCTAAAACACCCATATAAACACTATCGCTAATTTCACATCCATTGGCATCAATAACGGTAACGTTGTACCACCCTTGTGTTAAATAAACAGCTAGGCTGTCACTCTGTTGGTTCGGATCAGACCATAAAAATGAATAAGGAGCGGTTCCCCCATTTACATGTGCCGTAGCCATACCATCTAGGGCATTGGGTGCTGATTCGGGATTAATAGTTATCGAGATGTTCATCATACTTGGAGCTTGAATCTGAACCGTTTGGGTTGGGCTTGAACAGTTGTTACTGTCGCTTACTACCAAAGAAAAGTTCCCCGCAGCCAAGCCCTGTATAATTGAAGTACTACTCGCCCCATTTAAGGTATAGGTATACCCGCCAACGCCTCCAGTTGCAAGAATATTAACTTGACCATCTTGGCTGTTCCAGCAACTTGGTGATGCTACTTGAGTCGTAAAACTCAAAAGCTGAGGTTCAATTATAGTGTAGGATATGGTATCAAAACAAGGACGGGCATCCGATACCGTTAACACATAGTTTCCTGGGATTAATGAACCAAGTGAATCACTGGTTGACCCGTTACTCCATGAATAGCTAATCGGTGCTGGTCCACCCGGATATACATGAATCATCCCATCATTAAATCCATGACACGTTACGTTATTCAATTCAACTTGGCTTATTAATGGCGCGGCATTAGGAACGAGTACGGAGTCTACGACCACACAGCCATTTGGATGTGTGATGGTGATGGTTGCCCAACCCTCTGCTAACGCATTGTTCGGCTTTGTTGTAATGCCATTTTCCCATAAAAACACGCAAGTACTAAACATACACGGACATCCTGAACTATTTACAATGGCTTGCCCATCAGTGCCGCCAGGACAGGTAGGCGGATAAATACCTCCAAATGAAATAGCATAGGGATCAGTCAAGTATGCCGTATAGGTTTCATAACAACCTGCGGCATCTGTTACTTGAAGGGAATAGGTGCCCGCTTGAAGGTTATTAAGTTGTGGAGCTGAACTTCCGTTGGACCAAAGGTAGGTATATGGCCCTGTACCTAAGGTTGCACTTGGAATGATTGCTCCGCTCGCTGTGCCATTGCACCAAGGTTGAGTAACCGATACCCCAGACAGAATACTTCCAACTCCGCAATCAATGGATGTGTTGTGATATTCACCATTATTCATCGTACCAAGGTAACTTCCCCAGGCTAATCCTGCGTTTGGATAATTACTGTTTAATTCCGTTCTAAATGCATAAACACCTTTCCATCCCATGACATTTAAACTGTCTTTTTTAACGAGATAAACCAAATCTATGGTATTGTCGTTGTCAAGGTTGGTAAATAAGGGAGTTGAGCCGATATTGGTTCCAGCGTGAACAGGTACAATTTCTTGAATGGTATTGTTAACAAAATCAAAGGATTGCAAGCGGTGTTTCCAATACCCATTCTCCATATAATTAACGGCAAGTATTGCTTCATCTCTTCCATCGTTGTTTAAATCAATGGCATTTCCAGAGGCAAATTGTAAATGGCCAATGCTATCTTTCATTACGACATTCCCGGTAGCTCCATCAAGAAGTACTTGATAATAATCTGTATAACCTGAGCTTTGACCTTTAGCCAAGGACAAAAAGACATCTGGGTTGTTATTTCCTGTGAAATTTCCAATAACGGGTTCTGCACTTGATTCAGTATTGGGTATTTGGTAGCTCCAGTGCACACTGAGGTTGCTCCCTTTAATTTTTATCAATTTCCCACTGTACGATTGAATGTATATATTATATTGGTTGTTGTTGGTTTTGTAAATTGAGGCAGGGGCAATAAACCCTAAATTCGGATCGTGCGCAAGTTGAATGGATGGCGCTAGGGTATTGTTCAACAAATCAGTTAATGGACAAGCCCAAAAACTTCCACCAAGGGTTTCACCGCCAGTGCCGTATAAAACCCATTTTACTCCGTTCCCTTGAATATCGGCTACCAAAGGGGAACAATAGGTTTCAGCGCTGTCTGGTACTACCGCCTTCGCAAGCAAATGCCCATTAACCGAGTTAATTACCATCAGGTGACCGGGTGGACGAATTGTGTCCCACGCCGGAGCGGCGTGATCACCTCCGTTTGAAACTAATATATCAGCGTAACCATCCCCGTTGATGTCATCAATAAATTGGGGGTTATAAAAGTTGTAAAGTCCACTGTCTGCTGGATTGATGTTATTGTATGGAAAGAAATCCCATAAGAGTGCGCCGTTTGCACCATTAATGGCTAATAATTGCGCTTGCCGGCCAACCATGAATACATCTTTTATACCATCATTGGTGATATCCCGAAATACCGCACTTCCAAATACTTCATTGCGAGTAGCTCGTTTCCACAATAAGGTGCCGTTAGCGCCATTTACGGCCATTATGCCATTATTGCTAAATACGCCATCTGTTCCACCACCAAATACAATGTCTTTGATTCCGTCATTGGTTAAATCACAGGCCCTAGGGGAGGATAGTGTTGGAATAGAATCAATAAAAAACTGCCAGTTTTGAGAGAAAAATACGCCACCAAACAATAGAGCAACAGCGAGTAGTTTTAGTTTCATGCCTTTATATAGTTCATTTAATCGCATAAAGATAAAAAAATCAAGGGCAAGATGAAAGGACTTCTTTGGCTAGATGGCGTAGATGTTTTATCTTTGTGCCGTTAAGGCGCTGTGGCGCAACTGTTCCTGTTGGACATTTCAGTTGCTCCCTTGCCAAACAATGGCTCCGTGGCGCAACTGTATAGCGCATCAGATTTCGGCTCTGAGGGTTGGGGGTTAGAATCCCTCCTGGGTCACAAGCTTAAACCCAGCACGAAAGTGCTGGGTTTTTTGTTTTTAGCGCGTTCAAAATGAATTTTGATAAGCGCATAAAACAAAAATACCCTTAAACGGCCAAGCAGTTTTGGGTTTTAGCTTGTTATGAACAAATCCTTTAGAACACGCATAGCGTAATCCCATAAGTCATTGGTTAAAGCCACTTTTCATGTTGATAAGCACTTACTTTTAGCAGTTTATTTTTTATCAAGCCGATTCATGTAGCTTTGCACAAATAAAAACTGTTATGACATTTCGCGATTTGAATTTAAAGAAACCTCTTTGGAATGCGTTGGATGAGTTAGGTTATCATTCGCCAACTCCCATACAAGAAAATGGCTTTAATGTCATGATGTCTGGTGCAGATACCATTGGTATTGCCCAAACCGGAACAGGAAAAACACTGGCTTATTTGTTGCCTTGCTTGTGTATGTGGGAGTTTTCGAAAGATCCTCACCCTCAAATTTTAATTGTAGTACCTACCCGTGAATTAGTAACCCAGGTGGTGAGAGAGGTAGAAAAGTTAACGGCATTTATGAATGTGGTTGTTGGTGGAGTGTATGGAGGGGCAAACATGAATACACAGGCAGCGATGATTCTAAGTGGACTTGATGTTCTAGTTGGAACTCCCGGCAGGATTTTAGATTTAGCCTCGAGTGGTTCTTTGAAATTGAAACATATTAAAAAAGTAGTGATTGATGAGGTTGATGAAACCTTAAGTTTAGGGTTCAGGCCACAGCTGTTGAATCTGTTCGAGTTTCTGCCAGCTAAAAGACAACACATGGTTTTTTCGGCTACCTTATCGGAGGAGGTTGAGACTTTTTTGCAAGATTATCTAATTGCTCCGGTTAAAGTAGAGGCAGCTCGAGCAGGCTCACCAATCGATAAAATTCATCAGTTCGGATTTCTTGTCCCAAATTTTCTTTCTAAGGTTTCCCTTTTAAGGAATTTATTAAATGAATATAACGGGGATTCCAAAATGCTGGTTTTCGTTTCATCACGTACACTCGCCGATACATTATTTCAAGCAATGAGTGAGGAATTTCTCGATTTGATTGGTGTAATCCATTCGAATAAAGCTCAAAATTTCAGATTTGAAGCCGTTCAACGGTTTCAATCGGGAGAGACCCGCGTTTTAATCGCAACGGATTTAATTGCACGCGGAATCGATGTGACGGATGTTACCCATGTGATTAATTTCGATATCCCAGAAAATCCAGAGAATTATATTCATCGGATCGGACGGACAGGAAGGGCAGATAAAAATGGTGTTGCAATTACCTTTGTTTCAGAAAAAGACCAACCCGCGCTCGAATCCATTGAAACGCTTATGCAACAGCGTTTAGTGATTGAGAAAAAACGCAAAGGAGTTGTATATACCAAGGAATTGCTTGAATTCGAGAAGCCCATCATGGCGTTACCGGGTAAAGCGCTAAAATTACCAAGCCGTGAAAACAAAGGCGCTTCTTTCCATGAGAAAAAAGCTAAAAACAAAAAGGTTAACGTACGATACAACCATAAAAAAGCAATGCAAGAAAAATACGGCAAGCCGAAGAAGAAGCGTTAGAAAAAGCAATGATGATAGGGTGCGTTTTTAAGCCAAAAAAAAAGCCCGAAAGGGCTTTAATTATTTTTTATCGTCTAAAATTCGTTTTGGACGTAAGCGCTCGAAAATATCAATAGTAATCCAAAAGGGAACTATAAACCCTAAAAGGAATAATAATAACCAAAATGCCATTCCAAAAATTAAAAGGAATAAAACAATACCAAAAGTGCTTATCATCTTGTAAATTTGCGTTCGATTACAAAGGTATACAATAATTAGTTATAAAAACAAACCCAATGGAATTTAGAATTGAAAAAGACACGATGGGAGAGGTAAAAGTTCCCGCTTCCAAATATTGGGGAGCGCAAACCGAACGCTCTCGAAATAACTTTAAGATTGGACCTGAAGGCTCCATGCCCAAAGAGATTATTTATGCCTTTGCGTATTTAAAAAAGGCGGCAGCATTTGCAAATCATGAGTTAGGGGTGCTTCCGATCGAAAAGAGAGATTTAATTGGATCAGTTTGTGACGAGATGCTTAGCGGAATGCATGATCAAGAATTTCCTTTGGTGATTTGGCAAACCGGTTCGGGAACCCAATCTAATATGAACTGTAACGAAGTGATCGCCAACCGAGGACATGTGTTAACCGGTGGTTCACTGATGGATGAAGCGAAAGCACTTAATCCAAATGATGATGTTAACAAGTCCCAATCGTCTAACGATACCTATCCTACAGCAATGCATATAGCAGCTTACAAGCAAACCGTGGAGATTACCCTTCCGGGCTTAAAACATTTGCGCGATGTTTTAGACCAAAAAGCTAATGCATTTAAGGACATCGTTAAAACGGGTCGAACGCATTTTATGGATGCAACGCCCCTTACGCTTGGTCAAGAATTTAGCGGTTATGTAGCGCAAATTGATTATTCCATACGTTGCCTTAATAATGCATTGGAAGCCGTTTCAGAACTTGCCCTCGGAGGAACAGCCGTCGGTACCGGGTTGAATACCCCTGCGGGTTATGATGTATTGGTAGCTAAAAAAATTGCTGAGTTTACAGGGCTGCCATTTGTAACTGCAAAAAATAAATTTGAGGCCTTAGCGGCTCATGATGCGATGGTTGAGTTATCAGGCGCTTTAAAAAGATCAGCAGTTGCATTAATGAAAATTGCTAACGATATTCGAATGTTGTCTTCTGGTCCACGTTGTGGAATTGGAGAACTCATTATTCCGGATAATGAACCTGGATCGTCAATCATGCCAGGTAAAGTAAATCCAACACAACCGGAAGCGCTAACCATGGTTTGCGCACAAGTTATTGGAAATGATGTTGCCGTATCAATTGGCGGATCCAATGGCCATTTTGAACTGAATGTATTTAAACCCGTGATTGCTGCTAATGTATTACAATCCGCGCGACTAATTGGCGATGCATGCGTTTCTTTCGCAGATAAATGTGCAGTTGGGATAGAACCTAATCTACCTGAAATCAAAAAGCACCTTAATAATTCACTCATGTTAGTGACTGCATTAAATACTAAAATCGGGTATTATAAAGCGGCTGAGATTGCGAAGTATGCCCATAAAAATGGAACCACGCTTAAGGATGCAGCGGTAACCTTAGGCCATGTGACTCCGGAAGAATATGATATGTATGTAGACCCATCCAAGATGATTGGATCCATGGATTAATTCTATAACAATTAGTACCTTTTACCCCTTTAAAAATAGACCATGTCAAAAATTAACGTAGCGAATCCCGTGGTAGAATTGGATGGAGATGAAATGACTCGAATCATTTGGAAATTCATAAAAGACAAGCTTATCCTTCCGTATTTGGACGTAGATATTAAGTATTATGATTTAGGAATCGAAAAACGTGATGAAACCAATGATCAAATTACCATCGATGCAGCAGAAGCAATAAAGAAGTATCAGGTAGGGATTAAATGTGCAACGATAACCCCGGATGAAGCCCGTGTGAAAGAATTTAATTTAAAGTCCATGTGGAAATCTCCAAATGGCACCATACGGAATATCCTTGATGGCACGGTGTTTAGAGAACCTATTGTTATGCAAAATGTCCCGCGATTAGTGACTAATTGGACTGCGCCGATCATTGTTGGACGTCACGCCTTTGGCGATCAATACCGAGCTACGGATGCCGTATTTAAAGGCAAAGGAAAACTAACGATGACCTTTACTCCAGAAGATGGGGGTGAAGTCCAGCAGTTCGAAGTATATAACTTTAAAGGCGATGGCGTAGGTATGGCAATGTACAATACGGATGAATCCATTACTGGATTCGCTCGCAGCTGTTTCAACATAGCCTTGAGTAAAAAATGGCCATTATATCTTTCCACTAAAAACACGATCTTGAAGAAATATGATGGTCGATTCAAAGATATTTTTGAGGACATTTATCAAGCTGAATTTAAATCAGCATTTGAAACGGCAGGGATCGTATATGAACACCGTTTAATTGACGATATGGTGGCCTCTGCGTTGAAATGGAATGGTAATTTTGTTTGGGCATGTAAAAATTATGATGGTGACGTTCAGTCCGACACAGTGGCACAAGGCTTTGGGTCCCTTGGATTGATGACCTCAGTTTTGATCACTCCTGATGGAAAAATTATGGAATCCGAAGCTGCTCATGGAACAGTTACTCGACACTATCGAGATCACCAAGCAGGAAAGAAAACATCTACCAACCCAATTGCTTCCATTTTTGCATGGACCCGTGG
>JBJTWL010000122.1:0-4656 GCA_046081745.1 Flavobacteriales bacterium
GGTCGAAATGGATCATCTTTAATTTTAAATACGTTTTTCGAACAGCAGCATTGACCATTGTTACTGGACTTACCTTGCTCTATTTTAAGCCCTATTTATCTCCATCGTTTATTCATAAAATGCCCTTGGTTTTTGCATCTACAGGCTGTTTGATGGTTTTAAAAGCGTTTTCGGAACGCGATAGTGTGCGGAAAAGTTGGACATTAATCATGTTAAATAACGTTTCGATTGCCATTGCCATTTCGTTTAATGAGCATTTTAACCTAACACATAATACATGGTATTTAAGTGGGATTCTTTTTACGTGGGTTTTAGGTTTGATACTCATTAATAAACTCCGAAAGCACGAAATAGTAAGTTTAAATCGATTTTATGGGCACTCTTATGAACACCCCAAATTGGCGTTTTTGTATTTGTTGATGTGTCTTGGTATTTCTGGCTTCCCAATAACTCCAACCTTTATTGGAGAGGATTTAGTTTTTTCTCATATACATGCGGATCAAATTCTGTTGGCTATAGTCATTTCATTTAGTTTGATAATTAATGGATTAGCGGCTATCCGAATTTACGCAAGGGTGTTCCTTGGCCCACACATAAAAAATTATCACGGGGTTGCTAAACGATCATTTTAAAAATTTAAAAATATTTTATGAAAACAATATTCTCAAAAAACAAATTGGCCGATTTTAAACAAAATTGGTCATCAGATATGATTTCTGGGTTTCTAGTATTTTTATTGGCCTTGCCCTTAAGTCTTGGTATTGCCTCAGCTAGTGATTTTCCGCCGATTTATGGACTAATAACGGCTATGGTCGGCGGAGTACTTGTTAGTTTTATTTCAGGTTCCGCTTTAACCATTAAAGGTCCAGCTGCCGGTTTAATTGTTATTGTAGCAGGATCTGTTGCTGAATTTTCCAAATTTGCCCCATCCCATGTTGATGCGGCTCAATATGGGTGGCATTTAGCGCTGGGCGCTGTGGTTGTAGCGGGGATCCTTCAAGTACTTTTTGGTGTTCTAAAATTGGGGAAATTGAGTGATTTATTCCCGATTTCAGCGGTTCATGGAATGCTTGCTGCTATTGGAATTATTATTATGAGCAAACAAGTGCATATTTTGTTGGGCTTTAATCCAATGACAGCGGAGGGTAAACCCATGGTAGAACCCCTTGAGCTAATTTTGGAATTCAAGAACACCTTACTTCATATTTTTGCGCATAAAGAGGTTGATATTGTTGGTTTTACAAGTTTGATCATTGTCTTCGGTTGGCCATTGCTCCCAGTACCCGCTTTAAAGAAAATTCCATCAGCAGTAATTGTGCTTTTAGTTGCCATTCCTATGGGAATGTATCTTGATTTGCATAATGTGGCTGATGTGAAAAATGCGACGGGTCAAGTACTCACTAAAGGGTATAAACCACTTTTGGATTTTGATAAGGGCTTGGTAGATGTGCTGGGAGTGAACGTTTCTTTTGAAGGCTTTAATCACCTAGGTTCCTTTCTGAAATATGTAATAATGTTTGCTTTGGTTGGAAGCCTTGAGGCGTTATTGACTGTAAAAGCAATTGATTTTTTGGATCCTTGGAAGCGCAAGTCAAATCCGAATAAAGAGCTAGTTGCTTTGGGTATCGGTAATATTGTTGCTGGAATTCTAGGCGGCTTACCTATGATTTCGGAGGTAGCTCGTTCTTCTGCTAATGTCAGTAACGGAGGCAAGACCAGGTGGTCAAACTTTTTTCATGGCATATTCATCCTACTGTTCTTGATTTTTGCAATTTATTTTAGTTATTTGATACCAAAAACAGCATTGGCGGCTATGCTAATTGGAGTGGGTTTGAAGTTGGCTCATCCGCGTGAATTTGGACATATGTTTGCTATTGGAACGGACCAATTTGCTATTTTTATTGTGACCATACTGTTGACCTTATCAACTGATTTATTAGTAGGTATCGGTGCGGGCATTTTACTCAAAATTCTTTTGCATCTTTTCCGGGGGGCAAAATTGAAACATATTTTTCAGTCGATGACTCATACAGAAGACAAGACTATATTCATACGTGGTGCAGCTGTTTTTTCTAATTTTACAAAAACGAAAGAAAAAATTGAAGGATTAGGATTCGATAAACATGTTATCGTAAATGTCGAGGATTGTTCCTTTATAGATTATTCGGTTATGGAATCATTGCAAATTCTTGGAGAAGAGTTTAAAACAAAAGGTGGAATGATGGAAGTAGTAGGGCTCGAAAGATTCGAGAACGCAGGTAAATCAACACATAAACACTCTGCGAAAAAACGAATTAATTAAAATGAAAAATATATTTAGTTTGCTGATTTTGCTTTCCCTTGGAGGGATAACGGCTCAAAAAAACATTAGCAATCAATTTCATGCGTGGACACTATATACGGGAACGCATAAAATTACCAAAAAAGTAAACGTAATGACTGAGTACCAATGGCGAAGATCGGATGGTTTTCAACATTGGCAGCAATCTTTATTAAGGTCAGGCGTGGAATACGCATGCAATCCAAAACTGTCTGTTATGTTAGGTTATGGATGGATTAAAACCTTTCCATATGGCTCCCAACCGGTCCTTCATGAATTTGACGAACATCGGATTTTTGAGCAGGTCAATTTAAGAGATAAAGTAGGTCGTTTTGAGGTTCAACACCGGTATCGGTTGGAACAACGTTTCTTGGATCAGTATGTAAAAAATGCTACAGGTACAGTGGAGCAAGTTGATCCGGTATTTCGAAATCGAATCCGATACAGAGCCATGATACTGGTTCCAATATCACGAAAAGACATGGCGGATAACACCTTGTTCTTAAATCTAAATAATGAGTTGTTTATTGGTTTTGGAAAAGGAATTGCGAAGAATCCATTGGATCAAAATCGATTCATTGCAGCCTTAGGTTACCGATTTAATGCCAATACGAATGTACAAGTGGGGTATTTAAACCAATTTGTGATTAAATCAAATGCCATCGATATGGAGCGAAATCATAGCCTTTGGATTAGTATGGTATACAATGTTGATTTTACCAAGATGTTTGATAAAAAGTAAGGCGCTACAACAAAAAAGGGGCATGCGCCCCCTTTTTTTATATTATAGTAGAGTTTCATTTATTCGTTACCAAATCGTTCGATTACTTGTTGAGTTACCCCCGTATTTGAGAATCCACCATCATGGAATAAATTCTGCATCGTAACATACCGAGTTAAATCGGAAAACATGGAGATGCAATAATCAGCACAAGCTACAGCGGGTGCATTACCAAGCGGCGACATTTGCTCCGAGAAATTAATGAATTCACTGAAGCCTTTGATTCCTTGTCCAGCCGTGGTTACGGTAGGTGATTGAGAAATGGTGTTTACACGAACTTTTTTAGCAATCCCGTAGTGGTATCCAAAGGAACGCGCAATAGATTCTAATAAAGATTTAGCGTCTGCCATGTCGTTGTAATCTGGAAAAATACGCTGTGCTGCAATATAAGTCAATGCTACTACCGATCCCCATTCATTCATGGCGTCATGTTTATATAGGGTAGCTAATGTCTTGTGTAAGGACATCGCCGATACATCCATGGTTTGCTGATAATATTGATAGTTGTTTTCAGTGTAATGCTTTCCTTTACGAACATTTGGAGACATACCAATGGAATGTAATACAAAGTCAATTTTACCGCCTAGGATTTCCATGGACTGCGTAACAAGATTTTCGAGGTCTTCGGTACTTGTGGCATCTGCAGGAATAATTTTACTCCCAGTTTTTTCAGCCAATCCGTTGATTTCTCCCATGCGCATAGCGATTGGTGCATTGGTTAATACAAATTCCGCACCCTCTTCATGAGCCCTTTCTGCAACTTTCCATGCAATGGATTGGTCGTTCAAAGCGCCGAATATAATTCCTTTCTTTCCTTTTAATAAGTGGTTTGACATGTTCTATTTTTTTTACAAAGTTAATAATCTTACTTTTCTAGAATTACTTTTTAGTTTTTGAGTCCTTGATTCAAATCATCCCCTAACATTTTTTCCATATTCATTAAGGCCTCCATTAAATTTATTGGGTGGGGCATGTTGCTTATCGAATACATACCAGTACAATTTTTTTCAGTCGCTTCATTGCTTTGATTTTTTTAATTATTGATCAAAATTAAACCTACTGTCAACGGAGTTTAAATCAAAGTTGCAATTTATTCAACAGCAGTTTGTTGAGCAAGATTATTTCGCATGTGCGTTCGATACAATGTGATTTATGTGTTTATTTGTTATGTGAATTATGCGAAAATCATCTTGTTATTGGTATTATTTCTTTGGGGTACCGCCGATTTCGGCCAAGTTCCAACCGATAAGAAAGAGGCCTTATTAATTCTTCCAGGGTTCGGTTCCAAAATTTTTGGGACCCGGGCGTTGAAGAAGTATTTTAAACAAGCAGAAATACCCGTCTATATTCCTAAGTACATCTCAAGAAAGTCGATAAAAGCATCTGAACGTAACTTGGAAGATTACTACATTCAACACGAGTTAAATCAATTCGACGCCTTGCATGTCATGTCGTACATAGTGGGTTCATGGACGCTCAATGCATGGATTCGTGATTATGGAAAACGAAACATTAAAACGATTGTATATGACCGGAGTCCCTTGCAAGAAAGGGC
>JBJTWL010000123.1:0-11423 GCA_046081745.1 Flavobacteriales bacterium
GTGCGCATTCATAAAGTTGATCTGCCTGTACTCTTTGTTCGCCCTTACAGACTCACCTTGGATTATGAAGAAGATTTGACCTTGTTTAATGAAATTCACAAGGTTGTGCTCCCCTTAGCAGGCGCCGAATATACCTTGCGGGATGTAATAAGCTACTTAGATCATCATCCAGAAATCGCTTCGATAAATTCACACCTGACCTTGAAATACAAAACCGATCAAGCATTGATTGACTTGCTCAATGAGAAAACGAAAATTAAGTAGCGGCTATGAGGTATAAGCAGCTTAAGTATACTCCAGCCTCGGTCAATGGGTATTCCTTAGTTCCCATCCGCATGGAAGACCGTGAACTCATTCGAACTTGGCGAAACGAGCAAATGTATCATTTACGACAACAAGAAGTACTCACAGAGCGTCAACAAGAAGTTTATTTTACAGAAGTGGTTGCGAAGTTGTTTGAAAGCGAACAACCAACACAGTATTTATTTTCCTATGTTCAGGGAGAAGAATGTATGGGATATGGCGGGTTGGTGCATATAAATTACGAAAAATCAAGCGCCGAATTATCCTTCATCATGAACACTGCATTGGAGGCGAACGCGTTTGAATTTCATTGGAATAATTACGTTCAACTCATTGAAGAAATCGCGTTTAAACAGCTTAATTTCAACCGTATTTTCACCTACGCATACGATGTACGATCTCACCTTTATCCCATTTTGGAGGATCGTGGTTTTTCACTTGAACGCATTATTCCGAATGCCTTAATTGAAGACGGAAAATCAATTGCAGCAGTCATTCACAGCAAATGGAATGCGCATCTGCGAAAGGCTACCCTGCTCGATACTGACATCACGTTTCAGTGGGCTCAAGACCCAAGGGTTAGGCGCTATGCCTTTACACAAGATGAAATCACAAAAGAAGGACATGAAGCGTGGTTTAAGAATAAACTAGCAGACCCTTTCAGTGCGTATTTTATATTGGAAACAGCAGCCGGAAACCCTCTCGGTTCCTTGAGAACTGATTTTAATTCAAGGTCTTCAACTGGAATAATCAGTTACCTTATAGACCCTGAATACCATGGAAAAGGTTGGGGAATTGCAATGTTAGTACTTGGTCAAGCAGCAGCTAAACAAATTGGTCTCCTCGGTCTTATTGGTGAAGTCATGCCTGAAAATTCATCTTCAAGTGCTATCTTTGTAAAATTAGGATACGATGCTGAGGTGCTTGGCGATCGAATTCGTTACCAAAAGAACCTTTAATGTTCCAGCTTCCTTCAGACCGTGTTTTTATTATTGCTGAGTTGTCTGCCAATCACAACGGCAGTCTGGAAGTGGCGTTAGAAACCGTGAAAGCAGCTAAACGAGCAGGGGCTGATGCCATCAAACTGCAGACCTACACTGCAGATACCATTACGCTTAAAAGCGATCAACCTGATTTTAAAATTGATGGTGGTACGCTTTGGGACGGACGATATTTACATGACCTTTACTTGGAAGCTTTTACCCCATGGGAATGGCATGAAGTATTATTTAAGGCCGCTGCGGCCGAAGGATTAATTTGTTTCTCTTCCCCTTTTGACCCCTCAGCCGTAGATTTTTTAGAAGGATTGGGCTGTCCCTTGTACAAAATTGCTTCCTTCGAAATAACCGATATTCCTTTAATTGAATACGTAGCCTCTAAAGGAAAACCAGTCATAATGTCCACTGGAATTGCTGAAAAGGTGGATATTGAACGTGCCGTGGATGCGTGTTTACGTGCTGGAAATAAGGATATTACGCTTTTAAAATGCACCTCGTCTTACCCTGCACCAATTGAAGAAGCCAACTTATTGCTCATGGTTCAATTTAAGGAGGATTTCCCAGTATCGATAGGATTATCGGATCATACACCAGGACATTTAGTACCTGTGATTGCAACTTCCTTAGGAGCACGTATCATTGAAAAACACTTTATTTTATCGCACGAAATTGGTGGACCCGATGCTGCATTTTCATTGGATGAAAAGGAGTTTACTCAATTAGTACAAGAAGTGCGTTTAACAGAACGAGCACTCGGTAATTCAAGCTATGCCTTAACCCCAAAACAATCAGCAGGACGTGTATTTTCTCGTTCCCTCTACCCTACTCAATTCATCTCCAAAGGAAGTATAATTTCGGATGGAATGATTAAATCAGTTCGACCTGGATATAGCCTGCATCCGATGCATTTAGAAGATATCCTTGGAAAAACTGTAAAACGCGACCTAAGTTTAGGAGCGCGCATTACCCTAGATGATTTTGAATAGCTACAACTCATCGCCTTATTTTAAATTTAACCCACCGAACAAACGTTCCATACATTCGGCTGAAAAGCCCAAATTACATGATGACATTTTTAGAACTCAATTTGATTGCGCCGATTTTAAATGCGCTTAACCACGTAGGATATACCACCCCCACGCCCATTCAAGAAAAAGCAATTCCAATAATTCTTTCCGGTTCAGACATAATGGGCTGCGCACAAACCGGCACAGGAAAAACCGCAGCATTTGCAATTCCAATATTACAGCGGCTCACAGAGAATAAAAGACCGGAAGGAAAGCGACGCATTCGGACCCTAATACTTACCCCAACGCGAGAACTTGCGATTCAAATAGAGGACAATATTAAGGCCTATGGAAAAGAATTGGATCATCGGCATGCTGTGATCTTTGGAGGCGTTAGTCAACACGGGCAAGTGAATCAACTTAAAAATGGTGTTGATATCCTGGTGGCTACACCCGGACGTTTATTGGATTTAGTCCAGCAAAGATTTATTGATTTAAGGCATCTTGAGATTTTCGTCTTGGACGAAGCGGACCGGATGCTCGACATGGGATTTATACACGATGTGAAACGCGTTATAAAGTTGATCCCGACAAAACGACAAACCTTGTTTTTCTCCGCTACGATGCCTAAGGAAATCAAAATCTTAGCAAGCACAATCCTAACAGACCCTGAACAGGTCGTTGTCACACCGGTTTCATCTACCGCTGAAACCATACAACAGGGCTTATATTATGTAAATACCGGGGAAAAAAAAGAATTACTGCTTCAATTGTTAACTGAAGACCCCACTCCATCAATTTTAGTATTTACACGCACTAAGCATGGTGCGGATCGAATTGTGAAAATTTTGGCTAAAGCTAAAATCACGGCTGCAGCCATTCATGGGAATAAATCTCAGAATGCGCGACAAAACGCCTTAAATGGGTTTAAAAACAATAAGCTACGAGTATTAGTTGCCACCGACATTGCAGCCAGGGGAATCGATATTGATGAATTAGCCCTGGTAATTAACTATGATGTTCCAAATATACCTGAAACCTATGTACACCGTATTGGAAGAACCGGAAGAGCCGGCGCTAGCGGGAGAGCAATTTCTTTTTGCGACCAAGACGAACGAGCCTATATTCGTGATATTCAGAAATTAATTGGGATTCAAATTCCAGTAATGAAAAATAATTAACTTATACAAACTCAAATAAAATATGCATCGGAATCTAAAAATACGATTAAGCTTATTCGTGTGTGGTTTACTTTCGGTTATAAATGCCTATGGACAAACCACACCAGGAGATAGCATCAAGCCTAAAATGCTTAATAACTCCATTAATTTGAGCATTGGACCCGGTGGAATTGTAATACTCTATGTGCCTGCATGACTTTTTTACGAGCGGATGTTCCAAGGGGAACGATTTTTACCTAAATTAACTAAGTTTGTTGACGTTGGCGTTGGTGCTGCAGGGTATTGGGAAGGTGAAAGCGCCTTTGTTTTTTCGCGCTACGGAATCCTTACCGGACATAATAAATACCACTTAGAGGCCACCCTAGGTGCAGTTGGGTATTTGAATGGAGATATCGTAGGGGTTTTACCTGCAGCCTCCATCGGCATGCGCCGACAAAAACCAAACAGTCATTATGTATTCAGAACAGGCGTTGGAATCCCGGAGGCAATTTATGTGAGTTGGGTTGTGAGTTTTTAGAATGAGATTTCTTGCTGAAAATTAGTAGTGAAAATCTTTTTCTAATAAGTTAATATACTAGCAAAATCGATTCTCTAGAAAAGCTGAAGCGAATTTTATCAAAATATTCAGGCATTGGCTTGCACAAAAACGAGAAAATGAGGCTCCTTTTTAAGCTTCTTGTTGTTCTTCCTTCTTTTTGAACTGCATACCACCTATCCCAAGAAAGGCTAAAATCAATAGTAAGGACCCAACCATGGAGTACGTTGTACCGGCCACGTATGAAGTGGGCTTAAACTTCCATACGATTTGGTGTTTTCCCGCAGGAATCTCTAACCCTCGAAGGACATAATTGACGCGCGTATAAGGCACTTCCTTTCCGTCGATGGAACATACCCAACCCTCTGGATAATAGATTTCACTAAAGACCGCAAACCCTTTATGCGCTGCATTACTTTGATACGTGATTTCATTCGTGGCGTATTTCGTCATGGAGATCACATCGGATGAATCCGTGGCATAAGATGCCGCTACACGAACACCCGCATTGCTCACATCTAAAATTGCTTGATTCTTCGTGTTAATTTTTCCGAGTCCTAGTAATTCCTCATTGGCAGACTTAACCTGTTTGATTTGATTCACATACCATACATTACCGTTGGCATATGGATTAATCATGGGCTCATCGGTACGCGTAAGCACCACATACTTTGCGTTCAACATATTTAAAATCTGACAAGTATCCGACAACTGTCCTCCAGCCACAGATATGGTATCGAAAATTTCCTTTGCCTTATCCTGTGGGATTTCCATGGTACGTGCATAGTTTTGCAGCTTGGCCATTTTAACGGCACTGATCACGCCATTGGCTTTTTGCATTTCATCTTGTAAATAGAAGTCAACTAATTGTTGATATCGCTTTACTTTTGCGCCGTGATATCCTCCAATTGATTTATGAAAGTAACTGGTAACCGTTTCATTAAATGGATTCTCAAAGGTAAATACGCGGTAATTAGCGTTCAACTGCAGTGCTGTAAAACCAGCCATTAATTCAATAACCTCCGTAGGTTGATCTGCATAGAGTCCTTCTCGATCAAAAACGGAGCGGATACGTGCCGTCTCCTTTTTAAAGGATGGCAACAAATTAGCTTCGTTATTCAAAATCGTTACATCGGCTTTTTCTGGCATGTACGGAATTTGACCTGCACTGCGGTCTTCATATTTTGCTAACTCTTCCGACATCTCCTCAATGGGATCGGCATTTAAATAGCGTAAATCCACGTTAATTTGATCCGCTGAAATAAACACTCCAATAAGACACAACCAAACCCAACGGTTTACTTTATAAAACGCCAAAAGCAAGGCAACTGCTGTGCCAATAAAGAACAACAAAGTACGACCTGCATCCGCTTTGTAAATCGCTTGACGCACATGAATTAGCTCAGTTTTTAAGCCCTCAATCATCGTGATTTCGGACGGGTCTTTCGACTGTTTAGCATAATCATTAAACTGCTTAATCTCTTCACTGGTAATGAAATCACCCGACAAACTTGGGACGGCATACAACATTAAACCTAAAGCAACGGCGCCAGCAAGGACACCAAAATGAAATTTTCGTGTACCTTGAAGTGCTTCTTCCTTCCACAAACGATCCAAAAACATTACCGCGAGCATTGGAACCAACAATTGCAGGATTACCAATATCATTTTAGAATCCCTGAACTTATTATACATTGGAAAGTGATCTATAAACCAAAAATTGAGCGCACCGGTTTTAGAGGCCAGTAATACACACAAAACGGAAAGCACAATCACAGGAAAACGAAGAGAATCTTTAACAAGAAATAAGCCTACTAGAAACAGAAAGAAAGCCACAGCCCCCAAATAGATTGCTCCACCGCTAAATAACTGCCCACCCCAATAATGATTTGATTGTGCTATTTGATCATAATAGGTTGCATCCTCAATGCTTTCCATGGCTGACTCATTGTTACCAATGTAACCTCCTGCACCCCCTTTAGCGTTAGGAATAAACAAGGAAAGCGCTTCTTTTGGTCCAAAATTATACTCAAGAATATAGCTTTTATCCAACCCTGATTTAGCTTTCGTGGCTTTATCCGTTCCTTTTGGTGCCACTGAAATATCAGAATCACCGCGTGTTGAATACTTCGCGTATTCATAGGTAGTCATCAAATTACTCGCAGAAGGTAAAATCGCTAAGCCGGTTGCTACGAATAGTGCACCAACAACCTTGGCTAAATCCATATATTTTTTCTCAATAAGCAATCGCATGCCTTCACCAATCGCAATGACTCCCAAGAGAATGAACAGATAATAGGTTATTTGCAAGTGGTTTGCACTGATATTCAAGGAAAGGAAAAACGCAAAAACGACACTCCCCCAAACCCATTTTCCGCGCGTAGCAAGCAATAATCCACCGAGCGTAGGAGCCATAAAAGAAACGGCATTCACCTTGGTAATGTGTCCGGCACCAAGGTATAAAATATTAAACGATGCAAAGCCAAACGCGATAGCCCCTATAGCTGCAATCCATGGGTTGATGCGAAGACACATGCCGAGGATATAAAATCCGAGCATGGTTACAAACATAACACCAACTGGAGCTGTTAAGCCCAAGCGCAAAACGGTAGCCACTTGATTCATCAAATTCCCGTTGTGGATCACACTGATCTGGTAAGCAGGCATACCACTGAACATCCCATTGGTCCAAAGTGCTTCATCATCGTTTACCAACCGATAATCTGTAATTTCTTTAGCAGCACCTTGATACTGCTTCACATCCGATTGCTTTAACTGTTTTCCATCAAAGATTACTGGGTGAAAATACCCCGCTGAGAAAATCACAAACACCAACAGGGCTACAACATGTGGAATAAAGGCTTTTACATCAAACTTCATACTCATATTTTTTATTTTGGATTCGCATAACGAACCACATCTTCATTACTAATTTCATCATCGCACAAGATCACCAAGCGCTCCAACACATTTCTTAATTCCCTGATGTTACCGGTCCAATCTATTGCTTGAAGGCCCTGAATGGCAGCCGGTTGTATCGGTTTTAATTTAATTCCTTGTTCTTGACAAATCAGGGTAAGAAAATGATTAACCAACAGTGGGATATCTCCTTTTCGTTCGTTCAAACTTGGAACGTGTATTGGAATCACAGAAAGGCGGTGAAACAGATCTTCCCTGAATCTCCCTTCATTAATTTCTTTTCTTAGGTCTTTATTGGTTGCCGCAATCACCCGACAATCTACTTTTAAGTCCTTTTCCCCTCCTACTCGTTGAATTACATTTTCTTGAAGTGCACGCAAGACTTTGGCTTGTGCACTGGGCGACATATCTCCGATTTCATCAAGGAATAACGTTCCGCCCGAGGCAAGTTCAAATTTTCCCTTTTTATCTTTAACCGCACTGGTGAAAGCCCCTTTTTCGTGACCAAACAACTCGCTTTCAATAAGTTCGGATGGGATTGCGGCGCAGTTCACTTCAATGAATGGTGCCTTGTTACGATTTGATTGGTCATGTAGACTACGTGCTACGAGCTCCTTTCCACTTCCATTGGGACCGGTAATTAAAACCCGTGCATCCGAAGGTGCCACCTTAGCAATCATGGATTGTATGGCTTGGATTTCAGGAGAACTCCCTATTATTCCATTGCCTTTAATCTTCTTTATACTGGTTTTCAACGCCGCATTCGTCTGAAGCAACTGTCCCTTTTCTTTCAAGTGATTGACAGCGACTAAAATCCGGTTTAAGTTCAAAGGTTTTTCTATAAAGTCGTAGGCGCCTAAGCGTAGCGCCTTGACCGCCATCTCAATATTTCCATGTCCTGACATGACAATAATTTCAGGCTGACAATCCAACGATTTCAAAGATTCCATAAGTTCTAGCCCGTCCATCTTAGGCATTTTGATATCACAAAACAGCACATCAAATGAAGTTTCTTCACATTTAGCCAAAGCCTCTGCACCGTCTTCGGCCTCCTCCACGTGATGTCCTTCGAGCTCAAGAATTTCTCGAATTGCTCGACGTATTGCCCGATCATCTTCTGTTATGAGTATTCTCATCGGTTAATATCTTTAATATCTACTTTACGCTCAAGCATAGGAACGAATTTAAAAGTACCTAATTCTTCTGAGGTAAATTCAAATTCACTGGCTCTTTTTATACGCAACATTCGTTGCTCCTCGCCTTCCCCTACTGGAATAACCATAATTCCTCCAATTGCCAATTGCTTTAGTAATTCTTGAGGCACATCAGGAGCACCACAGGTCACTAAAATTCGATCAAAAGGCGCATAACTTGGCCATCCCTGATACCCATCTCCATATTTTAATCGCGGATCATACTTCAGATGCTTGATAATTTGAGCCGCTTTGACATGCAATTCTTGATGACGTTCAATGGAATATACTTTGACCCCCAATTCACATAAAATACACGTTTGAAATCCAGACCCGGTTCCAATCTCAAGGACTTTCATTTTCGGGGTTAATTCCAATATTTCAGATTGAAACGCTACGGTATATGGATGTGAAATAGTTTGTCCTGAACCAATATGAAAAGCCCCATTCGTATAGGCTAAATCATCGAGGGCCAAGTCCATAAAAAAATGACGGGGCACCGCATTGAAGGCATTCAGTATGCGCGCGTCTTGTATTCCCATCTTCCCTAATTCTTCCACCAATAACTTCCGCTTACCTTGGTGACGATACGTGTCTTTTAAATGATCCATTGCAAGGTTCAAATTTACACGTTTGCAAGGGAATGTATTTGAAATAACTACCTTTGTTTTTAACAAAAAGCCGTTAAATGAAGATATTGGTTACTGGTGGCGCTGGATTTATAGGTTCCAATTTGTGCGATGCCTTGCTTGAACGAAACTACGAAGTGCATTGCATGGATAATTTATTAACGGGAAAATACAGCAACATTAGCCATCTGATGGGCAACCCAAGATTCACGTTTTTTGAAACGGACATTCGCTCCAAAGATTCATGTAAAGAGGCTATGAATGGGTGTGATGTGGTGGCTCATCTTGCCGCGCTAGGGTCCGTTCCCCGTTCTATTAACGATCCCTTAACCACAAACAGCATTAACATCGATGGTTTTTTGAATGTCATTCAAACGGCCAAGGAATTCGATATTAAGCGTTTCATTTTCGCCGCAAGTTCATCAACTTATGGCGATTCCGATTCGTTGCCTAAAGTAGAAAACATTATTGGCAACCCCTTATCCCCTTATGCTGTTGGAAAATATGTCAATGAACTCTATGCCCATGTTTATGCCATAAATTATGGTTTAACTTACATCGGATTGCGGTATTTTAATGTATTTGGAAAAAGGCAAGACCCTAATGGTGCGTACGCAGCCGTAATCCCTAAGTTCATTCAACAATTTCTGGATAACGAAGCGCCCACTATCAACGGTGATGGAACAAACACCAGAGATTTTACACACATTGAGAACGTGGTTGAAGCAACAGTTCTTGCCATAGAAAACACGAAAGCGGATGCCGATAATCAGATTTACAACGTTGCCTATGGTTCAAGTACTAGCCTCATCGAGTTGTCCTCACTCATCAAGGATGCGATCAACGCGCGCGAACCACAGTTAACGTTACCCAACGTAACTTATGGCCCTTTTCGCAAAGGCGACATTCCTCATTCAATGGCTTCCATAGAGAAAATCCAAAAATGCTTAGGTTACACGCCTAAGGTTTCTGTTAAAGATGGAATTCAAGAAACGGTGGATTGGATTTTATCCTTACAGGGATAACTCAATCTGTACCGGACAATGATCTGAACCGAATAACTGAGTTAAGATTGACGCCGATTTCAACTGGGGTAGAAACGATTTGGACATCAAGAAATAATCGATTCTCCAGCCAATATTTTTTTCTCGAGCGCCGGCACGATAACTCCACCAAGAATACTCTGCACGATCGGGATGCATATAACGATAGGTATCGATTAATCCAGCCGTTTCATAGGCATTCATTCCGTCTATTTCTTCCTGCATAAACCCGGCAGACTTATTATAATTTTCTTTTGGGCGAGCCAAATCTATCGCACGATGCGCCACATTAAAATCACCGCAAACAACCACCGGTTTTGTTTGTTCCAGTGCTTTTAAATACGTTAAAAAATCACGATCCCAGCTCTGTCGATAGGTCAAGCGAGCCAATTCGCTGCCCGAATTAGGTATATACACGGTAACCAAATAAAAAGAAGCATATTCAGCGCACACTACACGACCTTCATGGTCGTGATCTGGCACCTGCATGTCATACGCGATATGCAAGGGTTTCTCCTTTGTGATTATTGCTGTGCCGGAGTACCCTTTTCGCTCGGCCTCATTCGCAAACACGAAATAATCTCCTAGAAAAAACAGGGACTCTTTAACCTGCTCGACCGTCGCCTTTGTTTCTTGTAAACAAATGATATCAGGCTGTAATGCCGTCATGTCCTGAATAAACGACTTACCGGTGATGGCACGAATGCCGTTGACGTTGAACGAAATTATTTTCATTAAAAGAAATTTAAAAAGTTATTCCACAATCTCCTCAACCAACCTTCTGAATGATCATCCATGTCAGCATCCAACATGGTGTCATCGTGCAAAGGACGCTTGGCGCGTTTTCGTGCCAAAACGAGAATCAATGCAATAACTGATATTAAGGAAAACAGAATAAGTGCTTCAAAAATCGAAAAATATTGCAAAAATTCCATTATTGCATTTTAATTAATTTACCCGAACCGTATTGCACCGTATTGATAACCGAAGGTTGTCCGTAATAGTAGATATTTCCGATCCCATTCAATTCAACACTTAAAGGAACTCCTGCCGCATTTACTTGTTGATCCACAGAAGAAGACGTGATCAATTTGACTTGATTCGTAGCACTCAGTTGGCTAAAATCAAATTTCCCATCCCCCATAAGATTCCCACGTAAGGTATGCGTCTGACCTTTCAAGGTTAATCTTCCCCAACCGTGCGTATTGAGGGCATTGATATCTGTCGCCTTGACCTTTAGATCCATATGTCCTGCGCCATCCCGCAACGTTATTGTCAAATAATCAGTGATGAGGGTATCCTCATTGTACAGCCGCTCTGTTCCTTCAAACAATATATTGATGAGCTTGGTGTAATGAATTTCAACTTCCGGAATTTCATAAGATCTCAAATATTTACATCGATTTTTATTCACAACGGTAAGTACCCCATGTTCACCAGATACCTCAACAAAATTCAATAAATTATTCCCACCACGAACGACTACCTTATTGGTGGAATCTTGAATCAATTTATACACAATATGCTCTTTTAAGTGCAACTGATTAAATGTTCCAAACGCATAGGTTCTTCCAGAAAGTTCTCCCGATTTTTTGAAACATGCACGGTCTTCTGC
>JBJTWL010000124.1:0-5203 GCA_046081745.1 Flavobacteriales bacterium
AAGCAACAGAGTAAACCACTTCTGGAAGACCTTCCACAACTGGATTACATATTAGTTGTCAAAAATAATTTAGTATTGGATATTGATGAACTGTTAAACTTATTGAGACAACATCAACAAATCATTGCAGCCTATCGGTACGACAGCACCGCTTTCAGCATTTCAGAATATTTACAATTTGAAGAATCCTATGAATAAGACAAAAATTGTGGCCACGATAGGCCCAAGTTCAAGTCCAAAAGAAATCCTAAAAGAGATGTTTATTGCAGGACTCAACGTCTGTCGCGTGAATTTTTCTCATGGATCTTATGATCATCATGCTGAAGTCATCCGAACCGTGCGTGAATTAAACCATGAATTGGGCGCGAATGTCGCTGTCTTAGCTGATTTGCAAGGACCAAAAATTCGCACCGGGGAAATGGAAAACAACGGGGTATTCCTCGAGGTTGGTTCCGCGATTCAGATCATTACAGAAAACATTTTGGGTACTGCGCAAAAATTTTGCATCAACTATGCTAACCTACCTCAAGATGTTAGTGCCGGAGAACATATTTTGTTGGATGATGGCAAACTCATCCTAGAGGTTGTATCAAGTGATAAAAAAGCAGTCATTAATTGCAAAGTCATTCAAGGTGGAATTCTTTCTTCCAAAAAAGGCGTAAACTTCCCAAACACAAAAATATCCTTACCCTCTCTTACCGAGAAGGATAAAATGGATTTACTTTTCGCCCTAGAACAGGAAGTTGATTGGGTTGGATTATCCTTTGTTCGAAGCGCGCGGGATATCATTGAATTGAAACACTTAATTACAAATCACAACGGCAAAGCACGCGTGATTGCAAAAATTGAAAAGCCTGAAGCGCTTGAATGTATTGATGATATTATTCAAGTCACAGATGGCGTCATGGTGGCACGAGGGGATTTGGGTGTAGAGGTCCCATACCAACGTGTTCCAATCATTCAAAAAATGCTCATTGAAAAATGTAATTCCAACGCAAAACCAGTTATCGTAGCTACTCAGATGATGGAATCCATGATTAATAGCATGTCGCCAACACGTGCCGAAGTAAACGACGTGGCCAACGCCGTGATGGATGGAACGGATGCTGTCATGTTATCGGGTGAAACCTCAGTAGGTAAATATCCGATTGAAGTGATTCGAACCATGTCTAACATCATTGAAGAAGTAGAAAAAACGCCTGAGCTTTATAATAAAGAGGAGCTTCCCGATATGAATAGTGAACGCTTTATAACCGATTCAATTTGCTTCAATGCATGTCGATTAGCGCAACGCGCTCAGGCAAAAGCGATCATTACGATGTCTTTCTCAGGATACACTGCCTATAAAGTTTCATCGCAACGGCCAAACACGGCAATTTATGTATTTACCAGTAACCGCACCATCTTGTCACAGTTGAACTTGTTGTGGGGGGTGAAAGCCTTCTATTATGACAAGCACATCAGCACCGACCACACCATTGCTGACATCAAATACATCATGAAATCTGAAGGGTATTTGAACATAGGTGATTTAGTCATAAATATCGCATCCATACCGCTGGAAGACCTTGGTGGATCAAATATGCTAAAACTTAGTCATGTTGACTAACATTTTTTAGAATTCATTGTTGCATTACATTGTATATTTGCAACATAAAATTCTAATATGACTGATTTCATTGCCCGCCACATAGGACCTGAAGGAAAGGAAACCTCTGAAATGCTTACCAAAATTGGGGTTTCTTCGATTGAAGAGCTCATTGGGAAAACCATTCCATCTGCCATTCGCTTAAACGGTGACTTGCATGTAGATGCGGGAATTACCGAGGCGGAGTACTTACAAAAAATCAGTGCTATTGCTCAGCACAATAAAATGCTTAAGTCGTTCATAGGGCTTGGTTATCATGAAACCTTGGTTCCATCAGTGATTTTAAGAAATGTACTTGAAAACCCAGGATGGTATACCGCCTATACCCCTTATCAAGCAGAAATTGCACAAGGGCGCTTAGAAGCCTTATTAAATTTCCAAACCATGGTGTTGGATTTAACTGGGATGGAAATTGCCAATGCGTCTTTGCTCGATGAAGGTACTGCTGCCGCGGAGGCCATGATTATGTTCTACAATTCAAGGTCGAGAGAAGATGTTAAATTAGCTAAAAATGCCTTTTTAGTGCATGAATCGATTTATCCTCAAACCTTAGATGTAGTAACAGGTAGAGCACTCAACTTGCACATTGAGATTCGCCCCTTTAGTACCCTGGAAACTGTTTCCTTAGATGGATGTTTTGGTGCCTTGTTGCAATACCCGGATGCAACAGGACATGTATCAAACATAGAAGGCACGATTTCTATTTTAAATGACCATGCGATTCAAGTGGCCGCTTGCAGTGATTTAATGGCATTAGCCCTATTAAAATCCCCAGGCTCGATGGGTGCCGATGTGGTATTAGGAAATTCACAACGCTTTGGGGTTCCAATGGGTTACGGAGGTCCTCACGCCGCCTTTTTCGCGTCCAAGGAATCATACAAGCGAACGATGCCGGGCAGAATTATTGGTGTTTCTAAAGATGCGGATGACAATACAGCATTGCGCATGGCCTTGCAAACCAGGGAACAACACATCAAACGAGATAAAGCCACTTCTAACATTTGTACAGCCCAGGCCTTATTAGCGGTGATGGCGGGAATGTATGCCGTTTATCATGGTCCCCATGGCATTAAACGCATTGCAACCCACATTCATGACTTAGCGTGTAATGCAGCGAAAGGACTATTAGCTCAAGGACATACGCTTCATACGACCGAGTTTTTTGATACGGTTCGGGTAAGTCATGTAGACAGTGCCTCTATCCTAAATGCTGCTGTTGCTCATGGAATGAATTTGTATGCTCCAGATGCGAATACTGTTCAAATCACCTTTGGAGAGCCACATACCATCGCAGATGTAAACACCATTTTATCGCTATTTGAAATAAAGGGGAATGCGTCCAATGCAAGCGTTGGAATACCCCCATCTTTGCAACGAACAGGAGAAATCTTGACACATCCTGTGTTCAGTGCACATCATTCAGAATCCAAAATGATGCGCTATTTAAAGTCACTAGAGAATAAAGATTTATCGCTTGTACATAGCATGATCCCGTTGGGTTCATGCACCATGAAATTAAATGCGGCCAGCGAGTTAATTCCAATTACAAATCCAAATTTTGCGAACATGCATCCTTTTGCGCCTAAAGATCAAGCGGCAGGATACCACTTGTTTATGGAAGAACTCGCCAAAGACCTTTGTGAATGTACTGGATTCGCCGGCGTGTCCTTACAACCAAATTCCGGAGCACAAGGTGAATATGCTGGTTTAATGGTTATCAAGGCATTTCATGAATCAAACGGAGATGTACAACGTAAAAAAATGATCATTCCGTCAAGCGCTCATGGAACCAATCCGGCCTCTGCTGTTATGGCAGGATTCGAGGTGGTTGTAACCGGATGTGATGAGCAAGGTAATATTGATATTCACGAATTAAAAACCGTAGCCGATCAAATCGGGGATGAGTTGGCTGGAATCATGGTTACCTATCCGTCAACCCATGGAGTTTATGAAGAAGGGATACGAGAAATTACGACCATCATCCACGGTCATGGAGGTCAAGTTTACATGGATGGAGCCAATATGAATGCACAGGTTGGTTTGACCAATCCTGGAAATATTGGTGCGGATGTTTGCCACTTGAACTTACACAAAACCTTCGCTATTCCACATGGTGGTGGTGGTCCAGGAATGGGTCCGATTGGTGTTGCAGCTCATTTGGTTCCCTTTTTACCCAGTAATCCGTTACACGCTACCGGTGGAAACCAAGCCATACACGCGATTTCTTCCGCTCCGTATGGAAGCGCATTGATTCTATTGATTTCATACGGTTACATCAAAATGTTAGGGTACAAAGGACTTCGTGAATCAACGGAAATGGCTATTGTAAACGCAAATTATATTGCAGCCTGTCTAAAAGATCATTATCCTATTTTATATACAGGGGCTCATGGCAATGTGGCACACGAGTTAATTCTTGATTGCCGTGAATTCAAAAAGAATGCAGATGTTGAGGTTGCGGATATGGCCAAGCGATTAATCGATTTTAATTTTCACGCACCAACGGTTTCTTTCCCCGTTGCTGGAACCTTAATGATTGAACCTACGGAGTCAGAAGATAAGGCAGAACTTGATCGATTCATTGAGGCGATGATTAAAATCCGACAAGAAATTGCAGAAATCGAAGCAGGTAAGTATCCAAAAGACAACAACTTACTTAAAAATGCACCGCATACTGCTGATTGCATAATTAATCGCACATGGGAATATCCTTACACACCAGCTGAAGCGGCTTACCCACTACCCTACTTAATGAAAAACAAGTATTGGGTTCCGGTTCGTCGGGTGGATAATGCCTATGGTGATCGTAATTTGGTATGTGCTTGTCCGAGCATTGAATCCTATATGATGGCTTAATGAATATTGATATCCTTGCCTTTGGAGCACATCCAGATGACGTAGAAATTTCCTGCGGGGGAACCTTATTGCGATACGCCAACGAGGGAAAGCGGATTGTAATTGTTGACCTTACCCAAGGAGAATTAGGTACCCGTGGAAGCGCAGACTTACGCATGGAAGAATGTAGGGCTGCATCGCAGATTCTAGGCCTTGTGGATCGTATAAATTTGGGAATGGCTGATGGATTTTTTGAGGAAAATGAAGCTCATTTACACCAAATCATTCGTGAAATACGACACTTTAGGCCCAAACTCATCTTTGCCAATTCCATCAAAGACAGACATCCTGATCACGGTCGAGCAGCTGCGTTGGTAGCTCGTGCTGCTTTTTTATCGGGATTGCCGAAAATAATTACGGAACGGAATGGAATATCGCAAGAGGCCTACCGTGCCCCGATGCTGCTTCATTATATTCAGGATATGTATATTGAACCAGACCTTGTATTAGACGTAAGTGCCTATGCGGAAGAAAAAATCAAGGTAGTACAATGCTTTTCCTCACAGTTCTACGACCCAGATTCTACGGAACCGGAAACACCCATTTCCAATGCACATTTCTTCGAATTTATGAAGGGGAGAATGTTGCAATTTGGTCGTCCAATTGGGGCTAAATATGCGGAAGGGTTTACTGTGAATCGAACGCTCGGGATCAACGATT
>JBJTWL010000125.1:0-19455 GCA_046081745.1 Flavobacteriales bacterium
CAAAAGGGAGGATGCTAATTGGTTCCGTTAAGGATTTTTTTTTTCAGCCTCTTGTTGTAAAGAACCTAACTCCATTAAGGTAACCTCGACCAGTAAGCGCTGGTTTTTGGAGCTTTTATAGGCTACATCGGCTTTGCTTAAGTTGTATAAAGCGCGTGTTAGTTGGTTTTTTTCCCCAGCTGAAGCTTGTTCCTTAAATCGATCCTTAATTTGATCTGTTAACTCTAACAGTGTAAGCGTACGCACGTCCTGGGCCATCAAGAGGTTTCGGAAATGATCCGCTAAACCAATTATAAATTGATGTCCGTCAAACCCTTTTTCAATGATATCGTTTAAGGTAAAAATAGCCCCAGCAATGTCTTCCTTTTTCAGGTAGTCTATTATTTTGAAATAATAGTCGTAATCAAGAACGTGAAGGTTGGTTAAGACGGTTTGATAGGAGATATTCCCGTTACTGAAGGTAACCAATTGATCAAAAATGGATAACGCATCACGTAAGGCTCCGTCGGCTTTGGTTGCAATGAGATGCAACGCCTCCGGTTCTGCTTTCACTTGTTCTTTTTCAGCAATGTTGTTGAGGTGGGCAGCAATGTCCTTTACGCTAATTCGACTAAAATCAAAGATTTGACATCGTGAAAGGATGGTTGGAATAATCTTGTGTTTCTCGGTAGTCGCTAAAATGAAAATTGCATGCGCAGGAGGCTCTTCCAGTGTTTTTAGAAAGGCATTAAAGGCATTTGCCGTGAGCATATGAACCTCATCAATAATATAGACCTTGTAATTCCCGAGTTGTGGTGCAATTCGCACTTGTTCAATGAGTCCTCGGATATCATCGACTGAATTGTTAGAAGCCGCATCCAATTCGTAGATATTGAGGGAGTTTCCTGAATTAAATGAAATGCACGAATCACATACATCGCACGCCTCAAGCTGAGGGGTACGGTTAAAACAATTAATGGTTTTAGCTAAAATTCGGGCTGTAGTTGTTTTTCCAACGCCTCTAGATCCACAAAACAAAAAGGCTTGCGCGAGATGTCCCGTTAAAATAGCGTTTCGCAAGGTGCCTGTTATAGACCCTTGTCCAACCACGGTTTCAAAAGTTTGCGGACGATATTTCCTTGCTGAAACAACAAATTCGCTCATGACACAAATGTAACGGATTCTATCTTAAAACGCAGTGGATAATACGCGTTGTTGATAATTTTTCTGTTAATCTCGGATAAAGTGACCGCGGATGGTTTTTCCTTGGTCATTTACTTCAATGAAAAAGGCACCAGAAAAGGAAGAAACATCAATGAAATTTCCGGTAAATTTCATGGTATGATATACTTCAGCTCCCTGTGAATTTACAATCCGAAGTTCAATGGGATGTGAAAAATTGTGCTTGAAAAACAAGAAATTCGAAGTAGGATTTGGATAAGTGAGCAATCCATATTCTTCTGAAATGATTGAGATGCTGTTTTGATGAGTTAACGCATTCCATTTATTTAAATAAATCTTTAGGGTTCCTGATCGCACATCCCCCCAAACGGCATAACACGTATCGCCTGCATATACCACGCTCATAAAGTCATTCCCACTTCCTTCTAGAATGGTATCGTGTGCTGCGGCTTGACTGGAAATCGGATAATCAGGCCCAACAGTTAATGCCCCAAAGGGTTTCGTTGCAGCATAAATTTCACTCGCTTGTCCATACCCGTCGCTCGATGCGTTTCGGCGGTCCCGCCAGGTAATCACTAAATCCCCTGATGCGTTAAAATCACCCCAAAGTAAGTCTTGTACGCGGTTGTTTCCAATGGGGTCTTGGTTCACTTTCTGCATGCTTCCCCAGGTATTTCCTCCATCGCTAGTTTCCATTAAATACACATCGGATTGATCGTTCTGTTCACTTAAAAAACAGTAGGCAAGATGTCCCGGGTGCGCCTCATCGGCTATGAGTTTGCCTGCGCGTTTAAATAAACTATTACTAACCCCTACATTGAGTCCTTGATAAACGATGGCGTGATTTATTGTTGTCCCAAAATTGGTTGAACTCGCTAATACTTGTCTTGGGTATACAGATTGAGAAACTACGTAGGATGGATAAACGGCATAGAATTTTCCCGTGCCATCAATGGTTGGAGTTGGCATTGGTTGCGTGATGCTCGTGCCAACCAAATAATTCAAGGTATCGATTACGCGCGGATTAATAAAACTTTGTCCACCGTCTATACTCACACTGACATATGGATTATATGGTGGAGTAATAAGTGCTGGTTGGTCTGCATTCATGGTGGTTACATAAATCGGTGCAAGGGGAGCATTCCCGGATTGATCTACGACCATCCAAGGCCGATCAATACACAATTTATTCGGACAATCTGTTATGTTGATGACTTCAACGGCATTTCCCCATGTTTGACCCCCATCCGTTGTTTTGCGAACGACAACTTTACCTTGTGTAAAACCAACATTATCATAGTCTATATAACACATAAAGGCATTTCCTAAATGATCGAACCCAAGGCTCACGTCTGCGGATGAATTACCGGCGGCAAGATGTGCTTGAAAAATCGGTGCACTCCAGGAAGTCCCGCCGTTGATGGAGTAGGCGGATTTAATGACTATTTTTTGTCCAAATTGAAATCCCATCCATGCCGCTATTAGGTGCTGCGGGTTGCTTGGATTGATGGCAATAGATGGTTCTCCTTCAAAATACGTACCGGAGGAAACAAGTATGTTTTGCCCGAAAACGAGGGTCGATAGCAGGAAAAAAAGGCAACAAATAAAGGGCTTCATTAGTTTCGGGTTATTGGAGTTACTTGATATCCTTGAGAACGTAACAGTGCTAACACACCATGCATGCCAGGTAGATGACCAGCACCGACAGCAATGAAGGTATTTTCGCGTTCTACTTGATCTACAATTACCGGAATCCAACTTCTGTTTCGTTTGTTTAAGAAATTCTCTACGAAATTCGGAAAGCCTTCAGATTCATTTACAATATCTGTATAAAGTGCATCAATCGATTCATTTAAATAGTTGGATAACATGGCATCATAACCTTGCGTTTGTTTCATTCCATCAATGAGCATTTGGACCTGGTCTTCCAAAGAAACGGTATTAATGGTTTGCATTTGTACTTGAATCGATTCAAGCCCCATCGTTTTTTTACTTCCCTTCTTCGCCATTTCACTAAATTCCAGTTCGTAGGATTTTGTGTTTTCTATGGATTCTTGTAGCAGTGCACTCGAGAAGAAAAAGGGCTTCATCCGACTATACCGCTTAAACTTTTTTTTACTTATGCCATTGGAATCTACGGCGTAGGTGTAAATTAACTGGTATTGCTCCTCGGTACAGATGTCGCGAATGGTTTTGCCTTCAGGGAGGATCGTCTCTTTCACTACCTCAATTTTCTGAGCAAGATCCATGTTTAAATCCACTTCCATGGCAATCATGTTAGACGCATTAAAAGCAGCCGTTAAGGTAGAGTCGATCTTAAACTTATCCGCTGGCATCATGTGAATCGTACCAAAGATATACGACGTATGTTGGCCATTTTTACTCGTGATTTTATAGAGCAATTGACTTTTCGAAAGAAAAGAGCTGCATAAAAGAACAAGTAATAATCTTGTTTTCATGGCATACTTATTCGAAATCTTTCAAGTCAACTGAGCCATTTACTTCAGTGGTATCAACCGTTATGTTGAACGTAATGGGTCCGGCATTCAAAATCGTTTTCTGTGGCATGAGTACGCCATTCATTGATTTATAATCTGCATATTCGATAACAGTGGTATTAGATTCTCCATTTTGGTTACTTACTTTAACCGTTTTCACTTTAAGATACGTTGATTTGTTGTAGTAATGATAAACTTCTCCGCTTTCTCCAAAGGAGATTTTTACCACGTAAAAAGGTACACCGTTTTCTGATTCTATGCCTATTACTTCTGGTTTGAAAGCTGAGGTGGAATTCATCCAATTCATTTCAGGAACAACGCCTTGCTCCATAGATGCAATCGCAAGTTCTTCGGATGACATTTCTTTTTTACCCATTTGCATGTTGAAGGTGTATCCTGATTTTCCGTCATAGAATTGTTTTTGGGCAATCATGCCATTGAATTCCATTTTATAGGCTTGAATTCCTTTGCTTGTAAAATAGGATGTACTGCTTAATGGTACCGGAATTTTATCAGACTTCAAGGTGGATTTCTGAACCACTGATTTTATTTTACTTACTGTTTTCGTGGCTGCCTTTAATGATGAAGTTTGTGTTAAACTTAAGGTTACTTTGGTGAGTAAGTCGTTAATGCTTAAATCTGATGGGATTTTATCCGATTTTACATCTCCAAATTCATCAAGTTTTGTCACCGTACCATCCGAATCAAAGCGCTTAATTTTTTCCAAAACCGATTCATTACCTACCACAACAATATTGTAGTTGTTGGCTTTGATGTATTCAGCGGCTACTGCTTTAAGATCTGCAGGAGTAATTGCGTCTAACTGCTGTAAATATGTTTTGTAGTAATCTGCAGGGAGGCCATAGCGCTGTATGTTGTAGGCAAATCGAGCAATCGTTTGTGGTCGCTCCAATGAACGTGCAAAACTACCGTTCTTAGTGGCTTTGGTCAGATCAAGTTCATCCGATTTAATGTCATCTGCCAATAAACGATTTAATTCATTTACGATTTCCGTAATGGCAGAGTCTGTTACATTATTTCGGAAGTTACCACTCACAGAAATCCAACCTCCGTTATTACGTATATTCAATCCAGAATAGCATCCGTAGGTAAATGCTTTGTCTTCGCGCAAATTCTGCATAAGGCGAGTTCCGAACCCACTGCCGCCAAACACATCATTTAGTACGGTCATTTTTAAATTATCTGGATTACCCATGGTCATTGGGATCGGAAAGGTAACTTGAATTACCGATTGCACAGCACCCGGTTTGTTTACAAAATACACCTGGTTTCCGTCGGATTTCACAGGATCCTTGAACTGTGGTTGAGCGGGCGTACTTCCACTCCATCCACCAAAGTACTTTTCGATGTAGGATTCGGCTTCTGCTCGCGTGATATCGCCAACAATCACTAAATAAGCTCCTTGTGGCGTAAAATGTTGCTTGTAATACCCTTTAACATCGTCCAGACTAATTGCTTCAAGCGTTTTAAAGTTCATTACCTCGCCGTATGGATGTTTCGGGAAATTAACTTTTACGGTAGCGTTATTGGCCATACCTTGTCCTTCGGATTTTAACGATACCAATCCGGATTTGAATTGATCAACGATCCGTGTATATTCCGATTCAGGGAACGAAGCGTTTAAGGTGATATCCGCCATTAATCCCATTCCTTTATCCAAGTGTTTTGTAAGGGTCGATAGATATATGTTCGTGGCACTGGCATTTATGGTTGCACCAATAAAATCGATTTCTTTATCCAATTGATCTTTTGATCTACTTTGGGTACCCGACATGATTAAAGAGCCTGTTAATTCATTCAATCCGGCTTTGGCGCCTTCTATTCCCGGGGTGTAGCCTAGCGTTAAATCAAATGATACTTTGGGTAATTTATGATCTTCAGAAAGAATTACAACCATTCCATTCTTGGTAGTCCAAACCGTTGATTCTTTCAATTGAATCGGAGTAGGGGTAGCTGCTTTTGGCATGATAGAACGATCAAGTTGAGCATGAATGCTACTAAGCGTTAACGCTACGAGGAGGGATAATGTATATTTCATGGTTATTTTTCAGTGGGTTGTTCAGAAGCTAAGTAATATAAAATGACACGAGCATTGTCGGTAAGGTAGGTGTTTGCGACACGTTGAATATCCTCTTTAGTCACCTTTCTATACATGTCAAGCATTTGATTGGTGCGTGCTGCCGTTCCATAGTAAACGTGGTTATCGGCTAGACTTTCTGCAATTCCAGCAACGGAAGAGGTAGATTCAACGACTTGTTTTTCAAACTTATTCAATACCGACTGATATTCTTCATCAGAGACTAATTGGTCTTTCATGGCTCTAATCTCTAGGTCAAAAGCAGCTTGAATATCCGTTAATGAAACCCCTTCTTTCGCTAATGCCAAGAAGATATTCATTCCTCCGTCCTCAAGACCATAATTAAATGAACTCGCATACGTTGCGATCTGTTTCTTTTCGATCAGGTTTTTGTTGATGCGTGAACTGTTCGATCCCGACAAGATTTCATTCATAAACTCTAGGGCGTAGCTGTCTGCATTCTTTTGATCTGGAATTTTATATCCCATAAAAATGGCTGGTAACTGGATGTTATCGTATATGGTGTCAGTGATAATTCCACGAATTGGCTCCTTGTCCTTTTGGGTTCTTCGCACCACGATTGGTGTAGCTTTAAGTTTGTTCAATACGGCAATCGCAGCTTTATCTTTTGTTTTGTTAATGTCCTTTGCGTCAAATTTACTTTTGTCAACACCATATTTTACAAGAAATTTATCGGAACTCAAGCTAAGTACGTCACGATATAGGTTGATGGCTTGACCACTTGGAATCGATCCGAAATACTGCTCAATCCATAGTTTAGTTTTTTCTATTGGAATATCACCTGCAATGGAGATGGTGGCATTATTTGGTACATAGAAATCTTGATAGAACTGCACATAATCTGCTTCAACGGCAGCATCCAGATGTTCCATAGAACCAATGGGTACCCAGCGATACGGATGGCTAGGAAACGCACGTTTAAACATTTCTGAAATAAAACTCGCATATGGTTGGTTGTCTACCCGTTGACGTTTTTCTTCTTTTACCACACTACGTTGTGTTTCGATCCCAACATTTTCCACTTTCGCATGCAACATGCGCTCACTTTCTAACCAGAGTCCTAATTCCAATTGGTTTGATGGCAAGATTTCGTAGTAATAGGTTCGGTCTTGCGAGGTATTCGCATTCAAAGTTCCACCATTTTTTTCAACCAACTTGGAGTATTCACCACGACCAATATGTTGAGAACCTTCGAATAGAAGGTGTTCAAAAAAGTGTGCAAAACCCGTGCGTTCCGGATTCTCGTTTTTTGAACCAACATGATACAGCACAGAAACCGCAACGATGGGTGTGCTATGTTCTTCGTGAAGAATGACATGTATGCCGTTCGCTAAATCATATTCAACATAGTTTATCTTGGTTTGGGCGATACTCGAACTCCAAAGGAGCAATGAAAGTACCGAGAAGGAGAAATACTTCATAAATTTAATTTTGGAATGCTAATTTACGATAAAGTGCGTAATCCCTTGGCTGTATTTTGAAAAATATTCAACGTCAATAAATTGGCCTAAAAATTGCCTACCTTTGAACCCATGCAGCGAATGTTACCCTTGGTGTTCTTGTTGTGCTCCATTGCTTATGGTCAGACCGTTGTGCCATTCAGGGATTTTAATAATTTCTTTTTGAGTTATGAGAACGGTGGATTTAAAACCATAGAAATTCAACCGGTTAAAGAGTATAAAGCAGGTGACGAGTTAGTAGCTTACATTGATACCCGAGGCAATTTAAGGCTGTATGACGGAAGACAGCGAAAGGACATCACAAATCTCAATGTAGAATACCAGGTTTCAGATCATTTATTGGGATATATGATTGGTCCAACGCTTAACATGTGGGATAAAGGGCGGCTACAAACCTTAACGTATTTTGGTCGTAATTTTCTCGTAAAGGACTCTTTAATTGTTTTCGAAGATACACGATTCAATACCTTAAATGTGTATTGGAAAAAGAACACTATGAGCCTAGCAACGATCATCGGAGAATTGTCAATTCCAACCACAGTAGGTGAAAATATATTGGTGTTCAAAGACAATGGAAATTTATTTAAAGTATTCCAAGATGGAATGATTTATGAAATCTGTGCCTGGAACGGTACGATTGATTTTCAATTAGGAACCGATATTATTTGTTTTAACGACCCGACCACCAGAACCTTTGTGGCATTTGAGCATGGAGAATTTATGGATGTTGAGAACCAATTCATGCGAAAATATAAGGCAGGTAGAGGTTTTGTCGTTTATGAAGACCTGAATTCCAATTTATGGTTGTATAAAAACGGAGAAAAGACCTTACTGACCAATTTTATTTCTTCATTTTGGGATGTCAAGGATGATGTGGTAATTTGGGGTGAAAATAACTACCTGTTTACCTATGTGAATGGAGAAAAAATTCAAGTAGCGAATTATATACCGAATACCTGGGAAATTAAAAATAATACCATAGCCTATCGAAATATTATGGGTGGTGTTTCAGCCATGGTAGATGGTGTAAATCATGAGATTACGTTATTGGTCGATTCTGAGTTTAAAATATTTGGAAATTCCGTCTTGGTTAAATTATTCAATAACTCGCATCTTGTTTTATCCGATGGAAAGGTTGTTTCGAATTAACGCCAATCTCAAGGTACTCATCTTATTTTTTGGATTATCCATGTCGGCTGTGGCTCAAGTCCCTGCCTTTGATAAACTTGAGCAGTATTATGACCAAGGAAGATATCGCATGGTTTATAGAAAGTCAGTACGCTTACTCAATAAACCTGAATTCGATTATTCCCTGTTGCCCGCATATTATCAAGCAATGGCTGCATTGCAGTTGATGCGCAATGAGGGGTGGAGAACCAATCACTCTGAGATTATAGATAGGTCATTCGACGTGTTAATGGCACTTGGAAAAACTGAAAATGGGGCTAAGTTAAAAATCAATCATGGTCAAGAATTGGCATCACTTCAAGTCGATTTAAACGACTGGATTGCGGAGTTGTCGCAGGAAAAAGAAAACAAGCTCGTCCGTATTTATAGTCCGAGCGTTCGTGCGTTAAATGCTTCGTTCGGTACAGTCTTGAATGAAGCAACCAGCGTGGCTTGGGAAGTTCCTGCGGGCTTGCTCGGTAAAGAAAAAGCGGTCGCAATGATTGAATTTGCTCAAGGATTTGTAGGAACCCCATATGTATGGGCCGGTCAAGAACCCGGTGGATTTGATTGCAGCGGCTTTACTTCGTATGTGTTTTCTCAGCAAGGAAAAAAAATTCCCCGGGTTTCAAGGGATCAATATGCATCTTCCACGAAAGTTGATGCGAAAGATGCGTGTATTGGTGACTTAGTTTTTTTTGGACAAGAAGGGGTGGTTAGTCATGTTGGTATTTTAGTGAATGAACCGGGAAAACCAAAGCGAATGATTCATTCAAGCAGCAGCAAGGGAGTGATGTTTCAAGATGTCGATAACTCGAAGTACTATTCGACGCGCGTTATTGGTTATGGGAGATACTAAAGCTTTGGTTCAGCTTTGGTTCCAATTAAGATAACCCCCAATAACAATAATGCCACACCGATGCTTAAGGGTATAATTACTTGAGCGAACCAAAGAAAGTCTGTTAAAACGCAAACACACGTTATGAACCAGAGCGCGCTAGCAGCAACAACACCAACTACTTTTAGCTTATATTGATTGGTCCAAATTACATCAAAGGTGTTGATGAAAAGTTGGTTAAAAATCGGAATGCTGAACCAGATCCAACGCGTTTCTAATGAATCAGGAACTGCATTAAAGTAAATAATTAGAAAAGCCGTTAAGACAAAATTCACTACAGAAAGCCATTCCGCTTTGGTGGATCTGGATTTGATCAGTAAATGAATACCGCTGGTGAAAAATGGCGTCGATAAAAAGAAAAGCCAACGATAGGCATAAACGCTTGTAAAAGAAATCGCTTGATATAAAAAAAACAAGAAAAATAGGGTGTTTAACACAAATACCAAGAGCCAAAAATTATATTTGATGCGTTCTAACATGATTTTCTACGACTCAATTCTGTTGCACATACTAATTGCCAGAGGGCTCGGGCACCGACATTGGCATCCCAATCTCCACTGCTTCCTGGAGAAACTTCGTTTAAATCAAATCCGATGATTCTTTTTCCTGAATCCACCAATTTGAAGATTAAAAAACTCACTTGTTCCAACGTAAAACCTCCTGCAACCGGAGTTCCAGTGTTAGGGCACAGGTTAGGAATTAAACCGTCAATGTCAAATGAAATATACACATCATTTGATAATGAACTAATTATTTCATCACATTGAGTACTCCAAGTTTTTCCATGAAACGATTCCTCTTTGAGGTTCCAATCAAAATAGGTAGTGATTTTTGGATGCTTCAACGACCGCTCATATTCATCTGAGGATAAATCACGAATGCCAACTTGCACCAATTGATTCAAGTTTTCACATGATTGAACCACGTTATACATGATGCTTGCATGAGATTGTTCGAACCCCTCATAGGCATTCCTTAAGTCCGCATGAGCGTCGATTTGTAAGATGCTGAAGGAAGGGTAGTGATCATTAATGGCTTGAATTAATCCGAGCGGAGTGGAGTGTTCTCCACCTAAAACGGCACAAATTTTTCCCGATTGAATGAGGTCTTCAACCCGCGATTTTAGGTTGGTGGTTAGCGCCGTATGTGCGGCATTAATTTCATCAATGATACTACTGTGTTTTTGCTGAGCGGATGCTTCGCCCAACTGCTCAAGGTCTAAAAAATATTCGCTTGCTCTTTCATTGAGTGAATCGTTAATGGATTTCCATTCCTCAGAAATTCGGGTTAAAAATACCTTGGTTTCAAAGGCGTTTTCGAGCCTAGGATGAAAGAAGTCAAGTTGTGTAGAGGCATCTAAAACGGTTTGTGGACCGTTGCTCGCTCCTTTTCCATAGGAAGCTGTTGCATCCCATGGAATTGGTATGATTACAAGATTTGCTTCATCCTCCGTATATGGAAATCCAAAAATGTTTCCGTTGGCAACACCAACACCGTTGGGATCAAAACTCATTTGTTGTTGTTTTTAACATGATACGCATCAATGCTTGCTCGAACAGATTTATATTCACTAAGCAATGTCGTCGCTTCGGCTTCCGATACTGGAATTTCATCACAAACCATTCTAACGGCGCGCTGGACTAATTTTTCATTACTTAATTGCATATCTACCATTTTATTCCCTTTAACATGCCCAAGTTTAATCATTAGCGACGTCGAAATCATATTAAGCACCATTTTTTGGGCAGTTCCGGATTTCATACGTGTACTTCCAGTTACAAATTCAGGGCCTACCACTGGAACCATCGGATGATTGGATTCCATAGCGAGGGGTGCGCCCGGATTGCAGGTGATTCCACCGGTTAATATTCCCATAGCATTTGCGCTCCGAATTGCGCCCATAACATAGGGCGTTGTCCCTGAGGCTGCAATTCCAACTAAGGTATCTAATTCGTTAATCTGATGCGCTTCAAGGTCTTTCCATCCTTGCTGCTCATCGTCTTCTGCAAATTCAACGGCTTTTCGAATGGCATGGTCACCTCCGGCAATTAATCCAATAACAACGCCATGATCAACTCCAAAGGTTGGCGGACATTCACTGGCATCAACAATGCCTAAACGACCACTAGTACCTGCACCCAGATAAAAAAGCCTTCCTCCGTTGGACATGCGCTGGTAACAGGCATTAACAAAGGCTTCAATCTGTGGAATAATGTGTTCAACTGCTGTCGCAACCTTGGTATCTTCAGCATTGATGCCGTTCAAGAGTTCACGTGTTGTTAAGGTTTCAAGATGGTCGTGCTCCGACGTACTTTCCGTAATACGTATCATGTTAAATAAGCATAATGTTCTGCTGAAATTAAATCAACTTCAACCCGATTTTTAAGTGTCGTAGATAAACTTAAACCCACAAAATCTGCTTTAATGGGGTATCTTCGGTGTTGACGATCAACCAATACTAACGTTTTTATGGAGTGAGTTGCTTGTTGTAAAAATTTAATAAGGGCGTATTGCATTGTTTTTCCCGAATTTATCACATCGTCAACCAGTACAATGTAGCCATGTTTTAAATCAGATTCGGGAATGGAAAGTCCAATCGGACTTGCCCAAGGTTCATCTTTATTGATTTCAATTTCAAATAATTGCGTATTGAGGCTTCCGTACGAATCAATGACCGATTTTATGTGCGTGGCGAGTAACATGCCGTTGCCTTGAATACCTCCAATGAATATGTTATCCTGCTCGGTACATTGCTCCAGAATCTGGTATGCGAGACGGGTAATTTTCTGATGAATTTCTTGGTGTTTAAGAATTACCTGCATGATCAAATTTTCTATGCAAATATACGCTTAATTTACCTCCTTATTCAACCTTTGAATAATTGTGATCACTTTAACTATCTTCGCTTCAGAAAATGAGTGTAAAAGCAATAAACTGGTTTAAATATTTGTCATTTAGGCGTGTTGTAAATGTCCTTTTTCTGACCGTAAGTTATTTGTTAGCGCGGTTGACGAGAAAAAACGTACACCTCGGACTTCCCTTTCATGTCAGTTTGGAGCCAACAACGGCCTGTAATCTAGGCTGTCCAGAATGCCCTAGTGGTTTGAAGAAATTCACAAGGCCAACCGGTAAAATGGATGTTAAAAAACATGATAAATGGCTTAAAGAACTTTCGAAAACGGTGTTCTATGTGACCTATTACTTTCAGGGAGAACCTTTTTTAAACCCCCAGTTTTTGGACTTAATTCTAGCAGCCAAACGTTACCGAATATTTACCGCTACCTCTACGAATGCTCACTTCATTACCGAGGAGAATGCCAAAGACGTGGTCCTTAGTGGACTCGATCAATTAATTATTTCAGTAGATGGCGTTTCGCAGTCGGTGTACGAGCAATACCGAGTTCATGGAGATATTCAGAAGGTTTGGACGGCAACAGCGGCGTTGGTGGATGCAAAACGAGCCCTTAACGCTAAAACCCCTCATTTGATTTTTCAATGCCTGGCTGTAAAACCAAATGAGCACCAGATTTCTTTGGTATTTGAAAAAGCGAATGAACTAGGAGTGGATGAAGTCCGAATCAAATCGGCACAACTTTATGAATACGAGCATGGAAATCCATTAATGCCTGTAAGCGAACAATACAGCAGATATAAAAAAAATAGAAAAGGGAACTATGAATTAAAAAATCCTGGAGGTAATCATTGCTGGCGTATGTGGACCGGAAGTGTAATAACTTGGGATGGAAAAATAGTTCCTTGTTGTTTTGATAAGGATGCATCACATGCGATGGGGGCACTTACAAATCAATCGTTTGGATCAATTTGGAAATCCAAAAACTATAAAGATTTTAGAGGCAGTATACTAAAAAATAGACAAGGAATTGATATTTGTCAAAATTGTACCGAAGGAACTAAGGTATGGCTTTAGTTTTAAGGATCAATCCGCTTCCATGATGGTAGAATTTTTCCGATATTTTGTTTTGAAGAAACAAATAAAAAGCGATATTAGCAGTATATTTTAAAAGTGTTTGGTTATGAATAATGATGAAAAAGGGATGATAGCATTTATGGTAATATTTATGATTGCAATCGTAGTAATCGGGATTGTGATGATAATTTCAATGTGGAAAATCTTTGAAAAAGCAGGGAAGCCAGGTTGGGCATGTTTAGTTCCGATATATAATAATATGGTGATGGCAGAAATCGGCGGTAAAGAATCATGGTTTGGATTATTACCTATGATTCCTTATATTGGAGTTATATGGTCGATTTGGATTCAAAATCGATTAAGCAAGAGTTTCGGAAAGGAGGTGGGCTTTACGCTAGGAATGATTTTTTTACCATTAATTTTTTATCCGATTTTAGCTTTTGGTGAGGCTGAATATGTGGGGCATCCAGATCAAGCAGGTAGAGCAAACAATTCGAGTGAATTGTTAGATTAAATTTTAACATTTTTTGATTAATGTGCTTTTGTATAAAATTTTTATATATTTTTGAAAACATAAACCTTAAAAACTAAATATTATGAGTGAAGAATTAAAGCCAGTACAAAAGAAAATTGTTGTTGCAATCGTTTGTTGGTTATTTGGATGGACAGGAGCGCATCGAATGATGATGGGTTATCCAAAATGGTGGCTACATTTATTGTTGTCTTTTTGTTTTGGAATCGGTTACATTTGGGCACTTATTGATCTTATTAAAATTTTAATGGGATCTCTTAAAATGCATGACGGTAGAGATTTAGAATAATATCTCTTAATTTTCAAATATTAATTGGTAGGTAGTTTAACTACCTACCTTTTTTTTGTCCATGTGATTCCGTGTATATATAAGTATTTTTTTGATATAGAATGTCCTGGTTGTGGATTTCAGCGTTCCCTTGTATCAATATTTAATTTAGATTTTGTTAACTCATTTCATTTTTTTCCAGGTTTATTTCCCTTTTTGTTTTTTGTCATTTTTGAAACATTAAGGACAATTGGGATTAAAAGGAATGAATTAAAAGTTTATAGTCGATTTTTTGGTTTTTCGGCCTTAACTATTCAGCTTATAGCTTATATTCTTCGTATTTTTGGCGTTATGTCATGGACTTGTGAAATATAAAGTAATTTACACGGCATGGTATCAAGTGATTTTTGATTTAAAAAATAATAATTATGGAAAATTCAGTAGAAAGCAAACGAATTATTGCCGGAATTACGGCCATTTTAATAGGTACTTTTGGGGTACACAAATTTATACTAGGGTATAATAAAGAAGGAATATATTATCTAGTTATCAATTTAGTGATCTTACCGACTATTGGTTTCATAACCTGCGGTGCGGGTCTTGGACTTTATAGCATTACGTATTTAATCCCCATAATTGAAGGAATTATTTACCTCACCAAATCGGATGAGGAGTTTGTTAATACATATCAAGTAAATAAAAAAGCTTGGTTTTAATTGCAAATTATCATGAATGATATTACGGAATCAAACCATTCGGCATTGCAACAACGTGTCGATTTACCAGAAGCAAAAACCGCACAAATCTTAGGTATAGTTGCAATTGTATTGGTGTTTTGTACATGCTGTTATGGCGGTTTCATTTCGGCCATTATTGGTTTTTTCGCCATGAGTAAAGCAAATAATGCAATTGCAGCATATAATGCCAGTCCTGAAGCATATACTGAGAAATCAATGAATCAGGCAAAGTCAGCCAAAACACTGGGTTTGATTGGTGGAATTTTAGGAGTACTTGCTTTGTTGTACTTCGTGTTTGCAATCATCTTTGGTTTTGCTAATGCTATAGCCGATATGCCTAACATGTAATTTTGTTTTGGTAGATTGCCTCTTTAAATCATATTTCGGTTACGACTGTCCAGGCTGTGGTATTCAGCGCTCTTTTTGGGCCTTAACCGAAGGAAAACTGTGGGAGTCTGTTGTCATGTTTCCCGCCTTACTGATTTATTTGGCACTTTTCGTTTTGCTGTTTTTGTCCGTTGTACTAAAGCTTAATATTTCATACAAGTGGTTTGTTTCAACAGCCATTGTAGCCATCACGGTGCAGTTAGGGTATTATGCCTTGCGCATGACAGGCGTAATTCACGTTGACTGTTATTTTAATTAGGTTCAGGTACTATTTTTATTGCAAGCGAATCAACTACGTACACAATTATATCAGCACAGCGTAAAAAAGGAGCTGAATTCTTGTGAACTTCGGATTTATCCGTACCTTTGCCCCGTCTTACAAAAAGTTTGTAGGCTACATAAAAATTATTTTAATCAATATTGGCATGTATTTAGATTCAACCAAGAAAAAAGAAATTTTCAGTAAATTCGGGGGTTCCGAAACAAATACTGGATCTGTGGAAGGACAAATTGCTTTGTTTTCTTTCCGTATTAGTCACTTAACAGAACACTTAAAGAAAAATCGTAAGGATTACGGTACACAACGTGCACTTCAGTTGTTAGTTGGTAAGCGTAGAAGCCTTCTAGATTATCTTAAGCGAAATGATATTGAAAAATACCGTGCGTTAATTAAGGAGTTAGGACTTCGTCGTTAATCACAAGGTGTTAATTTTATTGAAGAGGGGACGATCGGCTATGTCGAGGTTCCCTTTTTTTATGTTAGAGAACGAAAGAGGCTCCACGATGCGAAGAAATGTAAATAAAAAAGTAAATAAATAAACATGAACATAGGTTTAAGAAAAACCATCAATACGGGTGGTAAAGAAATCAGTGTAGAAACTGGTAAATTAGCAAAACAAGCAGACGGTTCTGTAGTAGTAAGAATGGGAGACACGATGCTCCTAGCAACCGTTGTTGCAGCTCCTGAAGCAAAAGAAGGGGTAGATTTCCTTCCGTTAACCGTAGATTATCGCGAGAAATATGCGGCAGCGGGAAGATTCCCAGGTGGCTTCTTCCGACGTGAAGCGCGTCCATCTGAAAGTGAGATTTTAGTAATGCGCCTCGTCGACCGAGCCTTACGTCCACTTTTCCCGGATGATTATCACGCTGAAGTGCAATTGATGATTCAGTTGTTATCATACGACGGCCAAAATAATCCAGATGCCTTGTGCGGTTTTGCTGCATCAGCAGCCATTGCGGTATCTAACATTCCGTTTAACGGACCAATGTCAGAAGTTCGCGTAGCACGTGTAAATGGTGAGTACATTATAAATCCTACCAAGGACGAAATGGAAGGAGCTGATATGGATGTAATGATCGCAGGTACTGAAAAAGACATTAACATGTTGGAAGGTGAGATGAAAGAAGTATCTGAAGAAGACTTAGTAGAAGTAATCAAAATTGCACATGCTGCCATAAAAGAGCAATGTGCGTTTCAAGCGGCATTGGGTGCAGAAATTGCCACAGCCCATCCAAAACGTGTTTATTCGCATGAAGTGCATAACGATGACGTTAAAGCACGTGTGTATGAATTAGGAATGGAGAAATGTAAGGATGTTGCACGTATGGGCTTAGCTAACAAGGCAAAGCGTACTGAATTGTTCGATGCGATTAAAGCTGAAATTAAAGCGTCATATACAGAGGAAGAATTAACCGAGATTGGAAAATTTATCGGAGTGTATTTCTCTGAAGTTAAAAAGAAAGCCGTTCGTTGGGTAATGCTTAATGAGCGCAAACGATTAGACGGTCGAGGATTTGATGAAATTCGTCCAATTTGGTCAGAAATTGATTATTTACCAAACGTTCACGGTTCTGCCGTATTTACACGCGGTGAAACACAATCGCTTACCACGCTTACGCTTGGTGGTAAAATGGACGAGCAGTTAATTGATGGAGCTACGTTCCGTGGTACTGAGAAATTTATGCTGCATTACAACTTCCCTCCATTCTCAACCGGTGAAGCAAAACCACTTCGTGGAACTTCTCGTCGCGAGATCGGTCACGGTAACTTAGCCCTTCGTGCGTTGAAGCCGGTTTTGCCAAAAGATAATCCATATACTATTCGTATTGTATCTGATATCCTCGAATCTAACGGGTCTTCTTCAATGGCCACCGTGTGTGCCGGAACCTTAGCACTCATGGACGGTGGGGTTAAAATTACAGCGCCAGTTTCAGGAATTGCCATGGGATTGGTAGCCGACGAAGGTAAATTCGCGGTATTGTCTGATATCCTAGGCGATGAAGATCACTTAGGAGACATGGACTTTAAAGTAACCGGTACCGCAAAGGGAATCACTGCCTGTCAAATGGATATTAAAGTAGATGGGTTACCTTATGAGGTGTTGACTCAAGCTTTATTGCAAGCAAGAGATGGACGTTTACATATTTTAAACAAAATTACGGAGACCATCGCTGAACCACGCGAAGATTACAAAGCATCTACACCGCGCATCGAAGGATTAATCATTCCAAACGAAATGATTGGTGCTGTGATCGGACCTGGTGGTAAAATCATTCAAGGGCTTCAAAAAGAAACCGGAACCACCATTACGATTGAGGAATTACCAAACGGTGAAGGTTCCGTGCAAATCCTTTCTAACGATGGTCCAAGCATGGAAGAGGCGCTTCGTCGCGTTCGATTGATTGCCTTCCCACCCCAAGTGGAAGATGGGGCTACCTATGAAGGTAAAATCAAATCCATTAAAGAGTTTGGATGTTTTGTTGAAATTATTCCCGGAACGGATGGCTTAATTCACATCTCAGAATTTTCTTGGGAAAAAGTCAACAAAATGGAAGATGTTTGCAAGGAAGGAGAAATCCTTACCTTCAAAGTAATGGGCAAGGATCCAAAAACTAAAAAATGGAAATTGTCACGGAAAGTACTACTTCCAAAACCGGAAGCAAATTAATTGTTAATAAAAAGGGAGGATTTGTTCTCCCTTTTTTTTTGATTTTTGCACTTAATTAATAAACCCGTTTTACCTTTGTTTAAATTAGACTTATTATGAAGAATTTTTTACTTTTCACAATTGGGTGGATAACCGTTACTGCATTTTCTCAACCCTTGCTGTATGAACCATTTAATTATGTACCCAGTGCTACCAATGGACTTTTCTTACAGTCAAACTTTTCATGGCCAAACGTCAATACTGGAGATTCTATTTTAGTAGCTAACAATTCATTGAACTATGTGGGGCTTGCAGCATCAACAGGAAATAAAGTTACGTTTGACGGTGCTGGAACAGATAACTATCGTGCGTATGCCACACAAACGACAGGGACCGTTTATTTTTCATTTCTTTTAAATCTTTCTTCCTTAGGTGGATTGAATACAACAGGTACCTATGGCATCACTTTATTGGAAGGTAATAGCACAACTGCCTTCGGGGCATGTGTATGGATAAAGGCCAGTGCAACCCCAGGGAAATATCTAATCGGTATTTCTAACCGGAGTACCTCTGCGGTTTCATATACAGTAACCGATATGGACTTGAATTCAACCTATTTTATTGTTGCTAGCTATGAAATTGTTGCTGGAGCTGCAAATGATGTATCGAAAATGTGGATTAATACAGCCCAATTTGGTGGATTAGCACCCGTTCCAAGTTTAACTGCAACAGGTGGAACAGACTTATCGGCAAATGGCATTGGACGTATACTATTTCGGCAGGCCGCTGCGACAACTACTCCCTTTATTGAAGTGGATGAAATTCGTGTTGCCACTACCTGGAGTGATGTTACCCCTTGCGCTGCACCAACAACCTATTATCAAGATTTAGATGGCGATACCTATGGAAATCCCAATGCCCCTGTTTCTTCGTGCATGCCGATGCCAGGTTTGGTGTTAAACAATCAAGACTGTAACGATAACAACGCAGCGGTAAATCCAAATACAATTTGGTACGCCGATGCCGATGGCGATGGGTTTGGTAATGCCTCAACCACACAAACCGCGTGTCTGCAACCCGTTGGTTATGTCGCCAACAACACGGATTGTGATGACAACAATGCTTCGGCAAATGTGGTTACAACGTGGTATGCTGATTCCGATGGCGATGGCTATGGTAATCCGGCTTCTCCCTTGCAAAACTGTGGGCAACCGTTGGGATACGTAACCAACAACACCGATTGTAACGATGCGGTTGCAGCGATTAATCCAGGAGCCGTTGAAATCTATAACGGCATCGATGATAATTGCAACAATTCCATTGATGAAGGATTTACCCCGGTGAATTACTACCTAGATAACGACGGTGATGGG
>JBJTWL010000126.1:0-6653 GCA_046081745.1 Flavobacteriales bacterium
CAAGTTTTTTCTTCCAAATATTTTTACCATTACTTTCAGTTTCTTTTTCTCCTCATTGATTTCATCAACTACCCCACTGAAATTATTGAATGGACCGTCTATTACCTTAACATTTTCACCAACAACGAATGGAATTCTTACCTCCTCTTCGTTTTCAGCTAATTCATCTACTTTACCTAAAATGCGGTTCACTTCTGAAAGTCTCATTGGTACTGGAGCACCGCCTTTCTCTGAACCTAAAAATCCGATTACGTTTGGAATGCCTTTAATCACGTGAGGTACTTCACCGATCAACGCCGCCTCGATAAGAACATATCCTGGAAGATAGGCTTTCTCTTTATTCACCTTTTTACCGTTGCGAATTTGAAAAACCTTTTCAGTTGGAATCAATACTTGGGCTACGTAATCATTCAGTTTATGACGTGAAATCTCCAACTCGAGAAGCTCTTTAACTTTCTTCTCCTTTCCGCTCACTGCGCGAACCACGTACCATCTTTTGGAAATATCTGACATGTATATCGTCGATTAATTAATAGATAAAACCTAATAAACCTCTCCAAGCATCGCCTGGTTTACCAGCAATTCCAAAAGCGAAATCCATCCCGAAAATCACCACTGAAAAAAGAATCACCGAAATAAGAACAATGATTGTGTTGTTTTGAAGTTCTTTCCAAGTTGGCCATGTTACATTATGTACCATTTCGGAATACGTCTCAAGAAAATAGGTTCTAACTTTTTGAAACACAGTGTTTAAATTTATTTGCACGGGCGGTAGGATTCGAACCCACGACCAATGGTTTTGGAGACCACTACTCTACCAGCTGAGCTACACCCGTTTAAAAAGGGGAGTAGAATCCACTCCCCTTTTAAAACATATTAATAACTCAAATAATTATCCAATGATCTCAGTTACCTGACCCGCACCTACGGTACGACCTCCTTCACGAATCGCGAAACGAAGACCTTTATCCATAGCTACCGGAACGATCAACTTAACATTAATTGATACGTTATCACCAGGCATAACCATTTCGCGACCATCTGTAAGGGAAATTTCTCCCGTTACGTCAGTAGTACGGAAATAGAACTGAGGACGATATTTGTTATGGAATGGTGTGTGACGACCACCTTCTTCTTTTTTCAATACATAGATCTCAGCTTTGAAATCTTGGTGTGGTTTAGTAGAACCTGGTTTACAAATAACCATTCCTCGTTTGATTTGAGATTTCTCAATACCACGAAGTAATAAACCTACGTTATCACCTGCCTCACCGCGGTCAAGGATTTTACGGAACATCTCAACACCAGTTACAGTAGAAGAAAGTTTCGCATCACCCATTCCTAAGATATCTACTGACTCACCTGAGTTAATAACTCCAGTTTCAATACGACCTGTAGCAACCGTACCACGACCTGTAATCGTAAATACGTCTTCAATCGGCATCAAGAACGGCTTATCAACATCACGTGGAGGTAATTGAATGTATGTATCAACAGCATCCATTAACTCATCAACTGTAGCAACCCACTTCGCTTCTCCGTTTAATGCACCCAGTGCAGAACCTTTGATAACCGGTGCATTATCACCATCATATTTGTAGAAAGATAATAGCTCACGAATTTCCATCTCAACTAACTCAAGAAGTTCTTCGTCATCAACCATATCCACTTTATTCATGAAAACAACCATCGCAGGAACACCTACTTGACGACCAAGAAGGATGTGCTCACGTGTTTGAGGCATCGGGCCATCTGTTGCAGCAACCACAAGAATTGCACCATCCATCTGAGCAGCACCAGTAACCATGTTCTTTACGTAGTCGGCGTGACCTGGACAGTCAACGTGCGCGTAGTGACGGTTTGCTGTTTCATACTCAATGTGAGAGGTGTTAATGGTAATACCTCTTTCTTTCTCTTCAGGAGCGTTATCAATTGAAGAGAAGTCGCGCATTTGCGCAAGACCTTTAGACGCTAATACGCTGGAAATAGCAGCAGTAAGCGTAGTTTTACCGTGGTCAACGTGTCCAATGGTTCCAATGTTCACGTGTGGTTTCGAACGATCGAAATTTTCCTTAGCCATTTTACTTTATTTATTACTAGTTAATACTCTATTTTAAACATGATTTTGAACCGATCAAAATCAATTTTTTCGTTGAGCCAATGACGAGATTTGAACTCGTGACCTCTTCCTTACCAAGGAAGCGCTCTACCCCTGAGCTACACCGGCACGCAGTTGAGCGGGAGACGAGGGTCGAACTCGCGACATTCAGCTTGGAAGGCTGACGCTCTACCAACTGAGCTACTCCCGCTTATATTTTGCAGTTTCTTGTGGGGAGAGCAGGATTCGAACCTGCGAAGGTATGAACCAACAGATTTACAGTCTGTCCTCGTTGGCCGCTTGAGTATCTCCCCAACAATTTCGAGCCGATGGAGGGATTCGAACCCCCGACCAGCTGATTACAAATCAGCTGCTCTGGCCAACTGAGCTACATCGGCAATTATTGGTATTCACGAAATAAAGAACATTCCCGTTAAATTTCGGATTGCAAATGTACAAAGCTTTTTTTTATTGAAAAAATTTTTCATCATTTTTTTAAGTTTTATTCAAGAGCAAAAGATTTTGCATTCCGTTTTATACCTTTACCTTCGCCAACATGAAGACTATACTTGTTTGTGTTACATCAGATCTTGCTACCGATAATCGGATATTACGCCATTGTGAGTTGATGCACCAAATGGGTTTTCAGGTTCATTTAATCGGAAGAACCATTAAAGGAAGTCCTCCTATGCCTGAGGCACCATATTCATACCATCGGGTTCAACTTCCGTTTGAAAAAGGACCTCTTTTTTATACCTGCTATCAAGTTTGGCTTTTTTTCTATTTACTCCTTAAAAAAGGAAACATGGTTTGGGCAAATGATCTGGATACCGCATTGCCAAGCTACTTAATTTGTAAATTGAAGCGCATGGCTTATATTGTGGATTCACACGAGCTCTTTACGGAAGTGCCCGAACTCATCCATGCACCCCTTAAAAAATCCATTTGGAAGTTTATTGAAAAACATGTTGCCATAAAAGCGGATGTTTTCATTACTGTAAATAATTCGTTGGCCACCATCTTTCAAAACGAATACGGAATTGTTCCAAAGGTTGTGCGCAATGTTCCCAAACGACTGCATCTTTCTCCGGCCTATTCTAAAGCCAAACTTGGCATTCCTGAACATAATCTGGTGCTGGTATTACAGGGGTCGGGAATCAATAAAGGCAGAGGTTTAGACGAAACATTAGATGCCCTAAGCAATGTAACAGATGTCAGTCTACTTATAATTGGTGGTGGAAATGCACTGGAAGAAGCCAAACAGAAAACAACCAAGCTCGGCATCGAATCAAAGGTTCACTTTGTGTCACGTGTTCCATACATGGAATTGATGCAATACACACAAATGGCAGCGATTGGGCTTGCCTATGACGCTGATCCTTGTTTAAATTTTCATTTCGCACTGCCGAATAAAATTTTCGATTACTTCCAAGCTGGAATAGCCGTAATAAGTGGTCCACAGCCTGAAATCTCTGGGTTAGTTACTGCACATGAATGCGGATACCTCATGAAAGCAATTACACCAAACGCTATTCAATGGGCCATTGAGTTCTATCAAAAAAATCCGGAAATTCTTGCTAAACACCAACTAAATTCGAAAAAAGCAGGCTTAATTGAACATTGGGACCATGAAAAGAAACAACTCGAAAATATCCTTTACACCTTAATGTGATGTTCCTTTAGTGTTCGATCTAGCATGACTAACTTAAAACAATCGAACAAGTAAACCAATCCAACACTCCTTCCCGCTAAAAGCCGTTTACGCAAGAGTGGTAAACCAAATAATGCCATAGCTCTCAACAATGGAATTACCAGAGACTTTCGCATTTTTGCATATCCCCTTAGTAATCGAACATGTGCGATAAACGCTTCTCGATTCGAGGAAAGCCTTATACATGCTACTAAATTTTGAATTGCCTCTTCCGTTTTAGCCAGATAAGCCTCATTGGTATCTAACAAGGCATTTCTAACTGGATTATCTATCTGGTGTACGGTATACCCATTGACGAGTAACTCAAAGCCAAACAAGGTATCTTCATGTCCGTATCCAGCGAGTTTTTCGTTAAAAACTACCCGTTCAAAAACTGACTTTCGGATTAATACATTGTTGGTTTTAAATCCCCCTACAGATTGTTTACGCACGTTCAATAATTGACTCTCTCGGATGGTGCTAACTTTCCAACGCAGCATCTGATGATTTGAGGGAGGATCCAATTGATATAAGCTTCCACCATACGAAACATGAACTGAATCGCTTTCGGCTAAGGCAATCCAATTCGCTAAAAAGCTTGCCGAAATAACTTCGGAATCGCCGTCCAAGAATAACATTACGGGAAATCTGGCAGCTTTCGCCAATAAATTTCTGGTAGTTGACCTACCTAAATTTTTTGAATTACGGATCACCTGTACCTTGTGAAATGAGGAAGAATTCGATAAAACAGGTATGGGGGAACAATCGTCACCAACCACAATTTCAACGTCGACAGAAATTGAAGAAGCCTGATTTTGTAATTCACCTACTAACGCATCTACATTACAGTTATAGGCTGGAATGCAAATGCTTAACATTAAGCCATGGTATTCGGGGTTCCAAAATGCATGGGAGGAATCCCGGCTTGAGGCTCTTCGATTACTCCAAAATTTTGCTCGTATTTCTCAATATTATCTGCTAATGCGTGCAAAAATCGTTTTGCATTTTGAGGGGTCATTAATACCCGAGATCTTACCTTTCCTTTAGGCATTCCGGGCATCATTTGAATAAAATCACAAACAAGTTCTGCAGGGGAATGGGTTATTACTGCCAGGTTTGAATACACCCCAAGGGCAATGTCTTCTGACAATTCAATATTCATTTGGTTTTCTTGTTGATCCATGGTTTATTTAATTTCGGTTATTGTTTCGGTAAATTTAATCCCAAATTCTTCCAGTTCTTTTAAGACCGGTAAATATAATTCTTTTTGAACAGGAATATGAACCCCAGGATTGGTATATCCGTTCAACATCTGCTTAGCAATCATGGCAATCGGCAAGCCCACGGTATTCGACATTGCTGTAAACACATTGTCTTCACCCAGCGCCACCATGGAGGAGGTGATTTTAGTACAAACTGCCTGATGTTGAAATTCAAATTCATGCAACATCACCAACATATCCTTATCACTGGGTTTTAATGTCCAAGCTTGCTGAAGCAACTTTTGCAACAACACGGCTGGACTTCCATCTTGCTCAAACATAAATACATCCCCTTTAAAAAACCCTATTTCTTGAAATAAAACAAAAAGATGTTCGCGTTCAGGCCTTAAAAACTTCTTTAATTTGTCTTCGACACTGTCAACGCGGTGATAGGGTAAAAAAGCGTTTAGCAATTGTCGTGGACTCAACAAACGACTATGCTCAAGCGTGTAGCTGTCATCGGTTAGACCGAGTTCAATGAGCACATCCCAACCCTGACAAAAATCCGGTATACGGAGCGTGCCTCGATAAATAGTTTCAACCTCATCAATGTTGTAAATATCAATATATTTTAATGAGTCTCTGTTTGCGTATCCATCAAAGGATCCATACCCTTCAATTACAAACCGTTCTGTACGTTTGAAAAGCTGCGTGTACGGAATATATTTAAGTTCTTTGTTTTGTCTAAAGGCGGCAATACCACCTTGACCTGCGACTACCACATTTCTTGGATTCCATGTGAATTTATAATGCCAAGAATTATCATCTGATTCAGGAGCGATTAACCCCCCGCAGAAGGATTTAAATACCTTTAATTTGGCCTCTTTTTCACGATATTCATCCATGATCTTCATGGCACTCATATGATCAATACCTGGATCAACACCTGTTTCATTCATAATCGTTACCCCTTTGGTTAAGGCCTCCTCATGAAGCGCTTTCATTGACGGGGATACATAACTGGGGGTGATGAGGTCAGTACGTAAATCAATACAATCTCTTGCAACCTCCGGATGAAAACTTGCCGGAAGCATTGAAATAACTAAGTCAACATGGGCAATTTCAGCCCTACGCTGTTCTGCATCGCTCGCATCCAATTTTATTAACTGAATTCTTTCATTGGAACCGTATTTTGCCGCTAGGGATTCAATGTTTGCATTCCCCACTTTGAGCATCCAAACCTCTGAAATTAATCGTTCCGACAGGTATCTAAGTAGAGAGGAAGCGGATAACCCAGCTCCTAATACCAAAATGGTTTTCATGGAGTTAGTGAATATTTTCTATGATGGGACGAACCGCATTAAATAACACTTCTTCATCCCAAGGTTTCGGAATGAATGAATCTAACAACTTATCTTTCACTAAACTATCAACAGAAACCGGATTGGCTTGCCCAGATAGCATGACACATTTAAGGTCAGGATACTTTTCTTTAATAGAGCGAATAAGTTGAGCTCCAGACATTTCTGGCATTTGATAATCCACGATGACGAAAATAATATCAATCTTCCCTGCAACAAGATGGTCAATATTCAGCAAGACCTCTGAGGGATTCGTAAAATACTCTAACAAGGTGCATTTTTGATCCAATATTTTCCCTAAC
>JBJTWL010000127.1:0-27449 GCA_046081745.1 Flavobacteriales bacterium
ATAAAGTTACAAAATTTGTGAAAAGATTTCGTGATTGTGGAAAAATTTAATGTTCAAATAAAGCGTTACACGTAGGTTGAAGTACATAATTTTACTTAGTTTCATGCTCTTCATTTCATGGGGGTTTACTCAGCAAGTGAGCGTACATTACCTATTCCCCAATGGATCGGAAGTTTCAAGTTTGAAATACTTCAAACAGTCACATACCCTAACTTCGCGTCAGTTCCTTGAAATGGAATTAAATCAAACGTACCTGTATTTAACAGAACTCGGGTATTATACGGCCATACTTCAGGTGGATTCGCTTTCCGCGCCACCAAATTTTAAGATTGAAGTAATTACAGGAGAAAAATTTAAAGGGGTTCAACTTTCACTATCTCCAGAGCTTGTGCCATGGTTTGAGGAATACGCGCGTTCGGCAGGGCGTGTCGCAGATGCCGTTGTGTTTAAATCCCCCAGTGCTTATGCCTCGGCATTACAACAGGTGATTCGTACCTTTCAAAATAATGGGTACCCCTTTGCCGCATACTTATTTGATTCCTTGGGCTCTAATCAAGGAATGATTTCATTGCAAGTTTCCTTAAGCAAAGGACGAAGGATGCAATGGAAGGACATTATAATTAAGGGCGATTCCTCGATTTCATTGAAGCCTATTCAACAAATAATTGGTATTCGTTTGGGTGATTTATTTTCAATAGATAAGTTAAAAGAAGTGGATGAACGCATTGAACAATTGACCTTTGTTGATGCGATAAAACCTTCAGATTTTGTGTTTTCAAAGGATGGAATGACCCTTTTTCTGTATCTGAAGGCTTCCAAATCTTCCAATGTGAATGGCGTGTTAGGCTTACAACCGAATCCCGTGAGCCAGAAAATTGGATTAACCGGTGAATTACAGCTTAAACTTAATAATGCCCTGCGTCGAGCGGAACAATTGGATTTTAACTGGCGAAGCATTAAGCCAGCTACCCAGTTTCTTAATCTGCGCTTACTCTATCCGTACCTCTTTAATTCCTTGATTGGAACTGAGTTGAAATTAAATTTATACAAACGGGACTCTACCTTTCTAGAACTGAAATCAACGCTTGGTATGCAATATCAAGTGGGTAGGCATTGGCAACTCAAAGGAATGTTCTCTTATTTCGGAAGTAATCGCTTGTATGCGGCCAATAGCAACTCAGAATTTGTGAATGTGACCTCCCTTAAAAATTCCATGTACGGACTCGGTGTTAATTACAAGAAATTAGATTATTTACCCAACCCTCGAAAAGGAATTACCTTCCAATTGGAGGGATTCATTGGGCAGCGGAGCGTGTTGAACGATTCATCTGGAAAAGTGCTCAATGCCAAAGTTTCCATGAATTTGGAACAGTTCATTCCCTTGCACAAGCGGTGGATTATCCGATATCAACTATCCTTTGATACCTATTTGGCGCCAACCATTTTTTCTAATGAGTGTTATCGATTTGGTGGCTTAAATACGCAACGTGGATTTAACGAAGAACAATTCCTAGCCACCACCAAAAGTGTCAATCAAGTCGAACTGCGCTATTTACTCGATCGGAATTCAGCGGTGTTTGCATTTTTCGATCAATCCATTTATGAAAATAGAAGCAACAACAACTACCAAAAAGATGCGCCGATGGGCTTTGGTGTTGGAGCGAATATTGGTTCAACCATCGGTGTTTTTTCCTTGGCCTACGCCATCGGTATTGAGAAAAATAATCCCTTTGATGCCCGTTCTGGAAAAATCCACTTCGGTTATATTGCCTATTTTTGAGGTATGGACCTTCACGGGAAAGCCCTTTATTTATCCTACGACGGATTAACCGATCCCCTCGGACAAGCTCAAATCTTGCCCTATTTGATTGGACTGGAACGACAAGGGATGGAATTCTTTATTATTACATTTGAGAAAAAGGAGGCCTTTTCCGAGAACAAACACCTTATAATTCAGCAACTTGAAGGGAAGAATATCCAATGGATTCCACTTTCCTATACTAAGAAACCAGCAGTAATTTCTACCGTTTATGATCTTTGGAGGATGAAACGTGTGGCTAGAAAATCAATAACAAGCGAACACGCAATTATACATTGCCGAAGTTACCTTCCCATGTTGGTAGCAATGTCCATTAAACGAGGTCGGAAGGTGCTATTTGATATGCGTGGCCTGTGGGCAGATGAGCGGGTTGATGGGAACCTCTGGCCACAACAAAAGCCCCTGTATCGGTGGATTTATCGTTATTTTCTTCGTAAAGAAAAGAAGTTTGTACAGCAATGTGATGCCCTGGTTTCCCTCACACATGAAGGGATTAAGGCCCTTTCCGAGCGGTATGGGGCTGGTACTCTGGAAAATAAATCATCCGTTATTCCCTGTTGTGTAGATTCGGAGTTATTTCAACCCGAGCCTCCACCGTCGCACTTAAAACGTTCCTTGGGTATTCCGGAAGATGGCAAGGTATTAATTCATGTGGGCTCCGTGGGAACGTGGTATCGCTTGGATCAAGAGCTGGTTTTTTTTAATGCCTTATCGGAGTTAGATCCCACGTGGTATTTTTTGATATTAACCAAAGATACCACGGCAGCAACAGCAATCGTTCATGTAAATCAATCGCATTTATCCCGCATTGTGATTCACAGCGCGCCCCACCATGAGGTGCCTTTATTCCTTAATTTGGCTCAAGCGAGCATTCAATTCATAGAGCCGGCGTTTTCTAAACGCGCCTCATCACCGGTTAAATTAGGAGAATCCTTGGCGATGGGAGTACCTGTTATAAGTAATACGGGTATTGGTGATTCGCAAGCTCAAATCCAAGATGCCCAAGCTGGGATTTGCATTAATTCTTGGGGTGAAATTTCCGAGGCTGTTGCACATTTCTTGGATATGCAATTTGATCCTAAAGCTATTCGAGCGTATGCACTACAGAACCTAGGACTTGAACAGGGCATTGTAGCGTATCATGAGGTTTACACAAAAATCCTTCCGCATGATTAAGGTGGCGATTCTTTGTCCCTATCCAGTGGGTGAGGCCCCTTCGCAACGTTTTCGGATAGAGCAGTATCTCTCTTGGTTGGATACTCAGCACATTCATACGACCTCGTATCCCTTTTTAAGTGAAAGCGCTTGGGAAATATTTTATCATTCGAATAAACCCATAGCCAAATCATTTCAAATCCTACTGGGATTTATTCGCCGCTTCATGCTCTTGGGAAGGCTGATTTCTGTGGATTTTGTATTCATTCATCGCGAAGCGGCACCACTCGGACCTCCAATTTTTGAGTGGCTAATTGCTAAGGTGTTAAGAAAACGTATTATATACGATTTTGATGATGCCATTTGGTTGCCCAATTATAGTAAACAGCATCGGTTCATTCACCGCTTGAAAGCCTATTGGAAAGTAAAATTCATTATTCGTTGGACATATCGTGTTTCTGTTGGCAATGAATTTTTAGCTGAGTATGCTTCAAGGTATAATGCACGGGTGGATGTTATTCCCACGACCATAGACATGAATTATCATGCACTAGATTCGGTTCTATCACGTTCCACGGTTCCCGTCATAGGCTGGACCGGTACACATACAACCGTGGAATATTTGAGACCAATCGTTCCTGCCCTAGAAAAATTAGCGGCAGTTCAAGCCTTTGAATTTGTAGTGATTTCCAATGAACCACCAGCTTTTCCCATCCCAAATCTGCGCTTTGTGCGCTGGAATAAAACCACCGAAATTGAAGATCTTAGTCAGTTTTCAATGGGACTTATGCCCCTTGAAGATACGGAATGGGCTAAAGGGAAATGTGGTTTTAAGGCCTTGCAATACATGGCGCTCGGAATTCCGACTATTGTCGATAAGGTGGGGGTGAATTCGTCGATCATAACCCATGGTCAAGATGGATTTATTGCCCAAACCTCGGAGGATTGGTTTGAATACATGAACACCTTGCTTTCTGATCCTTCTCGTGGAAGGATGCTTGGAGATAACGCGCAAGCATGCGTTCTGAATCGATTTTCTGTACAAGCCAATCAAGAAAAATACCGCTCACTTTTTACCCTATGAAATTACTTTTCGCAACACAAAACGAACACAAGGCTGCCGAAATCCGAGCCTTATTGCCCACAGAATTTGAGTTGCTGAGTCTCAATGACATTCAGTTTACCCAAGACATTCCAGAAACCGCAGAGACCCTTGAGGGAAATGCCCTGCTTAAAGCCATGGCAATCTTTGAACATACGGGGATTCCGTGCTTTGCGGATGATTCTGGCCTTGAAGTCATGTTTTTATATGGTAAACCTGGCGTGCATTCAGCGCGGTTTGCGGGTCCTGAGAAAAATGATCGGGCCAACAGTGAAAAATTACTCACGTTGCTTGAACAGGCTCCCGATAGATCAGCGCAGTTTCGCACTGTAATTGCCTATGTGGACGGAATCAAACCTCGGTATTTTGAAGGGACGGTTAAAGGCACTATTCTAACAGCGTTTAGAGGAGATCAAGGCTTTGGATATGATCCAATTTTTCAACCTTCGGGATGGAATAAGAGTTTTGCAGAAGTATCTACCGCTGAAAAAAATAAGGTATCTCATCGTTCTCAAGCGTTTAACCAGTTTTTAGAATATCTGCACGCTGTGAATAAAATTTAAGGCTTTTCTGTTTATTCTGGTTTTGCATCCAAAGTGAATTCTGTACTTTCGTAAAAAGACATTCACCATGCACTTTTCACAAGAATTAGCGGATCGCTTCATGCGATATGTGCGCATCGATACCGAGGCAGATCCAAACTCGAGTAGTTTTCCTTCCTCTGAAAAACAAAAAGACTTAGGTCGCTTACTGACTCAAGAACTTATAGAAATGGGTGCATCCGATGTTGAAATGGACCATTGGGGCTATGTATTCGCAACCATTCCGTCAAATTCAACGAATCATAACTTACCGACCATATGTTTCTGTTCACACATGGATACCGCACCCGATTGCAGCGGAAAAAATGTTAAACCTATTCTTCATCGTGCTTGGAATGGGTCGCCAATCACCTTGCCAGATGATACAACTCAAATAATTACGGTAGAAAATCAACCCTACTTAAGCGGGAAAATTGGCCAAGATGTAATTACCGCTTCAGGTTTAACCTTGTTAGGTGCCGATGATAAAGCAGGCGTTACCATCATTATGGAACTTGCAAAACACTTGTTGACACATCCTGATATTCCACATGGAAAAATTCGAATTCTATTTACACCGGATGAAGAGGTTGGACGTGGTGTTGAGCACTTAGACATGAAAAAACTCGGTGCTGATTATGGCTACACGCTGGATGGGGGTCCCTTGGGTGAAGTAGAAGATGAAACATTTTCTGCCGATGCCATGAACTTCACCTTTACTGGCGTAAGCGCCCACCCGGGATATGCTAAAGGTAAAATGCAACATGCCATAAAATTGGCCAGCGATTTCGTTGCGGCCTTGCCAAGCGATCGATGGTCGCCTGAAACCACAAGTCACCGCGAAGGATTTGTTCATCCCACATCCATTTCGGGAAGCTTAGAGTCCGCTACGGTATCTTTTATTTTAAGGGATCACATGACGGCTAAACTCACGGAGTATGCAGACCAATTAGTGGCCCTTGCGAATGAGGTGCTTTTCAGCTATCCTGGAGCGCGTATGACCTATGAGCGTGTGGAACAATATCGAAATATGAAAGAAATATTAATCGATTGTCCATTTGTTACTGATTATGCCGTTGAGGCCATGGAAAAGGCGGGAATCACCCCAAAACGTTCTATTATTCGTGGTGGTACAGATGGCTCGCGTTTATCTTTTATGGGCTTACCTTGTCCGAATATATTTACAGGAGAAATGGCCATTCATTCCCGACAGGAATATGTGGTCGTTCAGGATATGCAAGCGGCTGTGAATACCTTAATTGAGTTGGTTCAACGTTGGGAAAAACATAACTAATGGATTTTAAAGCCTTACAAAAGAAAATTAAAGCCAAGGAATTTGAGCCAATCTATGTCCTGCATGGAGACGAATCCTTTTACATCGATAAATTGGTTGATTTATTTGAAGATACAGCACTCGAACCGCATGAACGTGATTTTAACCAACAAGTCATTTATGGGAAAGAGGCCGATTTATTGAGTTTACTTGGTGTACTTAAGCAATATCCCATGATGGCTGAACGCCGACTGGTTATTTTAAAAGAAGCGCAGGAATTCAAGCAATTGGCGGAACTTGAAAATTATGTAAACGAGCCGATGTCAAGTACCATTTTTGTGGTGGCACATAAATATAAATCCATTGACTCGCGAACAAAGTTTGCAAAACTAGCGCAGCAAAAAGGAGTTGTTTTTAAGGCCGAAAAAATCAGAGATTATCAGCTTCCTGAATGGATCGCCTCCCTCTTAAGTTCCAAGGGATTCTCCCATACATCCAAAGTTCCACATATTTTGGCAGAGTCCATTGGGAATGATTTATCACGAATTTCTAATGAGATTGATAAATTAGCGATTATACTGCCAGAAGGACAAAAAATTGACGAGGTACTTGTTGAAAAGCATATTGGGATTTCTAAAGAGTACAATATTTTTGAACTTAACAATGCCGTGGGCGCACGGGATATGGTCAAGGCCCTTAAGATTGTTGGCTATTTTGAGGCAAACCCGAAGGCTGGTGAATTGGTGCCGGTTATTGGAATTCTATTTAAGTTTTTCTCGCAGTTAATGCGCATTCATTTTATTCAAGATAAGAGCCGAGAAGGAATAGCAAAAGCTATTAATGTGCATGCCTTTGTAGCCGGCGAACTCATGAATAGTAAGAATAATTACAATCCCAAAAAAGTCGCGGAAAATATTGAGCTGCTTTATCAGTATGATTTAAAATCAAAAGGAGTCGGGAGTTCCAATGAGGCAAGTGATACCCTGTTGCGAGAATTGGTTATTCAATTAATTGCCTGAGATGTTTTACATACCCAATCTTTTACCTTCTGCAGAAACTATCTTACTAACCGAAGAAGAATCTTCACATTGCATTCGTGTGTTGAGAAAACAACCGGGCGATGAAATTCAGGTTTTGGATGGGAAAGGAGGATTATATACGGCAGCCATACTCGACGCTCATCCCAAAAAATGTACAGCTACGGTGCTTAATTATTCGTTTGAGAAACCTGCCGTTTCGGTTCATTTGGCGGTTGCACCCACCAAGAATATGGACCGTATAGAATGGCTGGTAGAAAAAGGAACCGAATTGGGATGCACTCATTTTTCATTTGTATTAACCAAACGCTCAGAGCGTACCAAGGTGAATCTGGAGCGTCTTCATAAAATTGCGGTATCGGCTATGAAACAGTCGAAACGGGTGTATTTACCCGAGTTGGATGCACCACTGCCCTTGAACGAATTTTTAATGAAACATCCAGGAGGCTGGGTAGCACATTGTGATGATACATCACCTCGTGACCATGTTGATGTAAGTGGACCCTTTCGTATGCTGATTGGTCCAGAGGGGGATTTTACACCGGATGAGGTTAAGGCGACCTTGAAGGCAAACTATCGACCAGTAACCCTGGGGGAGGCAAGACTTCGGACTGAAACGGCAGCCCTTAAATCAATTATTATCCTTGAGGGCTTAACGGTACGTGGGTAATGTTTCCTTCAGAAACCAACGGTTCTAAGTGCATTTTTAGATACACCTGAATCAAGGCAACAACGTCCTTTTCACAATACACCGCGATGCGTTCTAAATCCTTGTCTTCGTAATATACCCGAGCTACATCCGCCCCAGTAATGTCATCCTTTGGCGTAGGAATACCAAACACATGACACAGCAATGCTAAGCCCGTAAATGCTTTGTAATCTCCAAATTTCCAAAGCTCCATGGTGTCTAAATGACGAATTTCCCAAGGTTTTTTGCCTGCTATATCCAGCACGGAGGGAAGTGAAATCCCATTAATTAACATCCTTCTGCAGATGTATGGAAAGTCGAATTCTTTCGCATTATGTCCGCATAAGATGGCGTTTTTGTAATGGTCATCTAACAAGCGTTTGAACTGACTTAGCAAGGTGTGTTCGTCGTCATGCGCAAAGGATTTAACACGAATCGTTCTTCCAGTACTGCTGTCTTTAACCATCCCTACCGAAATACATATGATTTTCCCAAATTCAGATTGAATTCCCCCGAGGTCTTTGTAGACCAAATCTCCCGGTTTTTCTTCGGTGATTTTCATGCGATTTTTACCCTCGAATAAGGTTCGGGTAGCTTCGTCTAGGTCCTGATAGTGGTACGTTTGTGGTACCGTTTCAATGTCTAAAAAGAGTATTTTTTCAATAGGTGCAGTATCCATAGGAAAAGTGAATTTAATTGCGAATTACGATTAATTATTGGAATTTTGTGCCATGTCTGAACATTTAATTATCAGCGGCGGCGAAAAAAACGATAAATATCAAACCTTATTGCAGCAATTACCTGCCTTGATGGATGAGCGGGTGGATCAAGTTGCGAACATGGCAAACTTGGTGGCAGCCTTTAAACAAACCTTTGGTTTTTTTTGGGTTGGATTTTATCGCGTTCAAGCGGATGAATTAGTCTTGGGTCCCTTTCAAGGACCAATTGCATGCACTCGGATTAATAAAGGACAGGGCGTTTGCGGGGTATCGTGGTTCGAAGAACGGACCATAGTCGTACCAAATGTCCATGAGTTTCCAGGGCATATCGCATGCAGTGATCAATCAAAGAGTGAGATAGTGGTTCCACTATTCAAAGCGGGCGAAGTGGTGGCCGTTCTTGATGTAGATAGTGATGAATTTGCTACCTTTGACGAGGTCGATAGAATCCACTTAGAAAAGATCCTCGAATGGTTCAGCGCATATTATTAGGAATTTCATTGCTCTTGCTCTGTGCATGTGCTCAGGTGGGTACACTCAGTGGCGGAGGACGAGATTTAAAAGCGCCAGAACTAATTTCGAGTTCACCAAGTATGGGTGCATTGAATACCAATCCGACCCTGATACGACTGCAATTCGATGAGTTTATAGAATTAAAAAATCCGATTGAAACCTTTCGTCTTGAACCAGCGGATGCAAAAATCACGGTCGTTTTGGCAAAAAAAACGGTGTTAGTTTCGCTGAAAGGGGATTTAAATCCGAACACTACGTATAGCTTGTATATCGATGGAGGGGTACAAGATATTTCCGAAGGAAACGATTCTATTTATCAATTTGTGTTTTCTACAGGAAGTAGTTTGGATATTGCTCAACAAATATATCGACTCGGAGATGCCTATTCAAAAAAATCATTAGCGGGAGTAACCGTGGGACTCTATGCATCGGATTCCAGTGCGAGACCGCGTTACCTTACCAAAAGCAACGAGCAGGGTTGGGCGAGTCTAAATTATTTGCCAATGGACTCTTTTTATGTCAAGGCCTTTATGGATTTAAATCGGAATGGTTTAATTGATGTGAATGAACCGCAAGACCTCCGTTTTAATCCCAATCTCCCATTGAATGATTCAATTCCGCTTTTATTATCAAAACCTCGTGAATCAAAACGGATGCACTCGTTTAAAGTGCTGCCGCCGGGAATGTTAGTGGGACACCTCCCTGAAGAGATTCCCTTGGAGGATGTACGTGTTAATGGACAGCGAGCGCCTATGTATCGCCTAGATAGGGATTCGGTAGCGATTAGCCTAAGTCAATTCGAATCCGGGTCCTTGGTGGTTTCTACGCCATTAGATTCGCTCTCTTTACTTTACACAGCGAAAGAAAAGACTGCGCCTTTAAAATTGCAAGGCATTCAACCCAACGTTGGACCCTCCATAATGTTAACGTGCAATGCCTTTCTTGATTCTTTAATAGATATAGATTCTATCCAATTGATGCGCGCGGATTCTACCAAAGTGCCCATTCAATCGGTAATGATTGATCATAATAGAATTCAGCTGGTTCCTAAAACGTGGACATCCGGTAAATTGAAATTAACCCTCGGGCCCAATGCCGTTCGTGGGATTAACGGCGCTAAGGTTCCATTAACGACCCTTGATTTAGTATGTTTTGGTGAGTCTGAATTAGGGACCTTGATTATCAATTTTAAAAATAATCCGTCGGGTAAACTTTTGTTATTGGAAAAGGATGGAAAAACGGTGGCTTCATCCTATTATCTACCCGGGGCAAAGAATCAAGATGTTTTTAATCGGCTGGTGCCAGGGGAATACCATCTGGTGTTGGTTGATGATTTAAACGGAAATGGATTATGGGATGCGATTCGTCCAGAATCAAAACAAGCTGCAGAACCGGTTCAACGCTACACTAAAACCCCAAAAGTACGCGCCAATTGGGAGGTGGAAGTTAGCTTAGATTAATCCCAATTTTAGTTTTCAACAACGGGAATTTGACCTAAAAAACTTAGTACCTTTAAGGTTCGCAAATCTCACCTTTATGTACTTAATTTTTGATACGGAAACCACTGGTTTACCACGTAATTTCAAGGCTCCTATTACTGACACAGACAACTGGCCTCGGGTGGTTCAACTAGCCTGGCAATTGCATGATGAATCCGGTAAATTAATTAAGCACAATGCCGCTATCATTAAACCAAATGGGTATACCATTCCGTTTGATTCCGAAAAAGTGCACGGTATTTCTACAGCCTTAGCAAACTATGTTGGGCGCGAACTCGATGAGGTGATTGCTGAATTCCTGTATGACCTAAAGCAAGCGAAATTTATTGTTGGTCATAATTTGAAATTTGATGTCAATGTGATGGGGTGTGAGTTTGTGCGCATGGACATGGAATCTCCCTTGGAAACAATTTCAGTGTTAGACACGTGTACGGAGGAAAGTGCAGCACTAGTCCAGTTAACGGGTGGAAAAGGAGGTCGATTTAAATTACCTACTTTGACAGAATTGTATGCCTTTCTCTTTCAGGAAACCTTCAATGAAGCTCACAATGCAACTGCCGATGTAGAAGCAACGACGCGTTGTTTTCTTGAATTAATTCGGCGTGGTCATTATTTACCTGAACAACTTCAAACCGATGAAGGATACGGCCTGCGCTTCAAGGAGGCAAATCCGAATACCATCGCCTTGGTTGGTCTTGAGCATCAGAACCTAAAAGAGGCCAGTAGGGCTTTAAAGCAATCTGATAAAACGCAACATACGGACACGATCGAAATACCGGTTGAATTAGAAGAGGCTCTGTTTACTCATTTACATGTCCATTCTCAATTTACCTTATTGCAATCGACCGCTGAAATCAAATCACTCATTAATAAAGCGATTGAGTTGGATTTACCAGCACTTGCGTTAACGGATAACGGGAATATGATGGCAGCCTTTCAATTTGAAAAGGTATTGAGTGACCATAATGCAAGAATAATGCAAGAGAAGGCGGAGGCGGAAGAAAATGGTTTACCCTTTACAAAGCGTCCTATCCTTCCAATTATTGGTTGCGAATTTAATGTATGCTTAGATCATAAAAATCGAGACACCAAGGATGTGGGGTACAAAATGGTATTCCTTGCAAAAAATAAAAATGGATATCAAAACCTAATCAAATTATCATCGCTCGCGTATACCGATGGATTTTATTACCTCCCTAGAATAGATAAAGCATTGGTTGAACAATATGCGAAGGATCTTATTGTGTTATCCGGGGGTCTTGATGGAGAAATCACTTCCCTTATCTTGAACGTAGGCGAAGCCCAAGCAGAGTCGGCATTGTTGTGGTGGAAATCTGTGTTCAATGAAGACTTTTACCTTGAAATCAATCGCCACCAATTAGAGGCGGAAGACCATGCGAATGAGGTGTTGATTCGTTTTTCGAAAGCACATAACCTGAAATTAGTGGCTACAAACAACAGTTATTACATGAACCAGGGGGATGCTAATGCGCACGATGTGTTGTTGTGTGTGCGCGATGGGGAGCTGATGTCTACACCCATCGGTCGCGGAAGGGGTTACCGTCACGGTTTTGAAAATGATGAATTTTATTTTAAGTCACCGGAGCAAATGAAACGCTTATTCGCAGATTTGCCGGAGGCTGTTTTATCGATTGCCGAGATCATTGAGAAATGCGAGGCCTATACCTTATCAAGAGATGTATTACTACCGAAATTCGAAATTCCGGAAGAGTTTATTGATCCAAATGATGAGATGAACGGCACCAAAAACGGTGAAAATGGCTTTCTAAAACACCTAACTTATCAAGGCGCGTTGAAACGCTACGGCGAAATCAGTGAGGAACTTAAAGAACGTTTAGATTTTGAGTTAAAGACCATTGAAAACACCGGGTATCCAGGGTATTTTCTAATTGTGCAAGATTTCTGTAATGCGGCACGCGACATGGGGGTTTCCGTAGGGCCTGGCAGGGGATCGGCCGCAGGGTCTGCCGTAGCATATTGCACTGGGATTACGAATGTAGATCCAATCAAGTATGACCTTCTTTTTGAGCGTTTCTTAAACCCAGATCGGATTTCAATGCCCGATATTGATATCGATTTTGATGACGAAGGAAGGGGAAGAGTTATTGATTATGTGATTAATAAATATGGTGCAAATCAAGTCGCACAAATCATTACCTATGGTACCATGGCGGCAAAATCTGCCATTCGAGATACAGCACGCGTATTGGATTTACCCCTACCGGAAGCGGATCGCTTAGCTAAATTAGTACCTGATATTTCACTGAAAAAATTGTTCGATTTAGAAGAGCCTGCGTTGGCAGATGCCTTGAAAAATAATCAGGAAGCATTGAATAATGCCAAGGAATTGCGTAAAATATTCCAAGGACAAGGTCCAGCATCCGATGTCTTGCGACAGGCTAAAGCAATCGAAGGCTCAGTTCGGAATACTGGAATCCACGCTTGTGGCGTGATCATTACACCCGATGATATTACGAATTTCGTGCCTGTGGCCACAGCAAAGGATTCTGTAATGGTATGTACCCAATTTGACAACTCCGTGGCTGAATCTGCAGGCTTATTGAAAATGGATTTCCTTGGCTTGAAAACCCTTACCCTTATAAAGGATGCGGTACGGATCATCAAGGAGAATCGCGGGATAGAACTTGACCCGGATCAATTTCCAATTGATGATGAACTCACTTATAAGCTATTTCAACGCGGTGAAACAGTAGGAATATTCCAATATGAATCTCCAGGTATGCAAAAATACATGCGGGAATTAAAGCCTACGGCTTTTGCCGACCTTATTGCGATGAATGCGCTTTATCGACCAGGACCTTTGGAATATATTCCATCTTACATCAAACGAAAGCATGGTGAAGAACCCATTGTTTATGATTTAGCCGATTGTGAAGGTCATTTGAAAGAAACCTATGGGATTACAGTATATCAGGAGCAAGTAATGTTGCTTTCTCAGAAGTTGGCAGATTTCACTAAAGGCGAAGCTGACACCCTCAGAAAGGCGATGGGTAAAAAGGACCGTAAGGTATTGGATAAAATGCGTCCTGTTTTTATTGAGCGTGGAAATTCAAAAGGGCATGCCAACGATAAGTTGGAGAAAATTTGGAAAGACTGGGAAGCCTTTGCTTCATACGCATTTAATAAATCGCATTCAACCTGCTATGCTTGGGTGGCTTATCAAACGGCCTATCTTAAAGCAAATTACCCGGCCGAATATATGGCGGCGGTGTTAAGTAATAACATGAGCGACATTAAGCAAGTTACCTTCTTTATGGAAGAATGTCGTCGGATGGGGGTGAATGTGTTGGGGCCAGATGTGAATGAATCACGCTTGAATTTTACAGTGAATGCGAACGGCGATATTCGGTTTGGTTTGGGAGCCATCCGTGGGATTGGCGAAGGACCGGTAGAGGCGATTATTCAAGGACGAGCAGAAGGAAAATACACGAGTATTTTTGATTTTAGTCGTCGGGTAAATTTTAAAGCCATCAACCGAACCGCCATGCAAAATTTAGTGTATGCCGGCGGATTTGATTCGTTCAGTGAATTGCATCGGGCTCAGTATTTTATGGAGGAAGGAGCGAATCGCCTGTTTTTAGATCATATCATTCGATACGGCACCTCATTTCAGGATAATAAAGATTCAAACCAGCATGACCTCTTTGGTGAGGGTTCTGGATTTGATGTGGTGGAACCGAAAGTTCCAAGCTGTGAAGAATGGTCTTCAAGTTATAAGTTAGCCAAAGAACGGGAAGTGATAGGTATTTTCATTTCCGGGCATCCCTTAGATGATTACAAAATGGAAATTAATGCCTTTTGTACTGGTTCCTTGGCGATGTTGCATGATATGGAAACCAATAAAGGTCGCGATTTATTAATGGCGGTAGTAGTTACCTCAATCGAACATCGGATTGCGAAGAACGGTGACCCCTTTGGAACAGTGATTTTTGAAGATTACACCGATCAATATAAGTTGAATATTTTTCGCGAAAATTATCTTAAGTTCAAGCATTTACTGCAACCCGGGGTTTTCTTAACCTTGCGTGGACGGATAGAAACACCAAGGCACAGAACGCACTTAGAATTTAATTTAAATGAGGTTGAACTCTTACAGCATTTGCGCGAAAAACGGGTGAAAGGCTTGCATTTAAGCATCCCAAACAAGGACCTTAATCACCTCTTGATTGATGAACTTAATGGCTTGTTTTTGGCGAATCAGGGTTCTTGCAATGTCCAGTTTACCATCTTTGATGCGGTAGAAGGCCTGGAATTAAATATGGCGTCGAAGTCGGTTCGTATAAAACCAGATCCTGAATTATACAAGGCGTTAACTAAAATGAACATTCAGTTTCGCTTGAATTAATTACCTCAAACAAAAGCCCATCACGGCGTCAAAAAACAAATCAGCTTGTTCGGAGTGCAACCAATGTCCCGCATTTGGAATGGTCTCTATGGTAGAATCTGGAAAGAACGTTTCAATTCCTTCAAGGTCTTCCGGTAAGATGTAGTTGGATAGTGCTCCGCGTAAAAAGAGGGTAGGGGTCCAGCTTTCTTTTTCGGGGAGCGCCGCGAGTATGTTGGGCATTTCGCGTTCTAGTACGGCCACGTTCATTCGCCAAGCCAATTTACCTTTTTCAATCCAATATAAATTCTTCAAAAGAAACTGACGTATTCCGTCATTTTCTACGTGGGATTTAAGTATGGATTCAGCTTCGTTGCGTGACGGGAGTGAATCCAGGTGCAATGCATGGATACCAGCTAAAATGTGTTGATGATGCATCGGATAGGCTTTTATCCCCATGTCTGCAACCACAAGTTTATTCAAGAGGTGCGGATAATTTTGAGCGAAATGCATGGCTACTTTGCCGCCCATGGAGTGTCCCAATAATATTACGTCGGATAATTGCTGAGTCTCAATAAAGGCGTATACATCGTCCATCATGGCTTCATAGGAATGTTCCTCACTCCAAGGAGAACGCCCGTGATTTCTTAAATCCACACAAAATACGCGATAAAAAACAGCGAAACGTTGCGCAAGACTCTGCCAGTTATCTGAAGAACCAAATAATCCGTGTAAAATCACTAAGGGTTTACCTTCGCCATATTCGCGAACGTTAAGGGTGAGCATACTGATTATTTAGAAATAGCCCCAGATGCTTCTGAAATCACAGCGAACTGGCCGTCATTGGTTTTTTCGATGAGTGCTTTGAGTTGTGTTGCATTCATTTTTGAACTGTCATAATGTACAATCACCTCTTGGGTTTTCGCTTCTTCAACAAAGTTAATCTCAACGCGCGCTACGGCACCGCTGTGCATCAGTGATTTTCGAATTGAACCACCACAAGCCATTTTACACACCATCCCTTTTACTTCAAAGGATGTTTTTGCGTTGGGATTGACAATTGCTTTTGGCTCTTGTTTTACAGCCTTGACTTGTGTTGATGAATTGGTTTGATTACAAGAACTTAACATAAGCACAACCAAGGAAACAAAGATAATTTTTACTTTCATCGTAACTTTTTACAAAGATAGTGCGTTAAGGTGAGGCGAAATATATTTTTAGAAACTTTTAAAACAACAACATGAAAAAAACAATGTTATTTAGCGTGGCGGGTCTACTCGGAATCGCCTTGCTCGTTGGTTCTTGTGGGAAATATCCAGAAGGTCCAAACTTTGCGTTAAGTTCAAAAGCATCACGATTAGCTGGTGACTGGAAAGCGACTTCTGTAAATCAATCGGGTACAGAATGGAACCTAACCAACCTTGCTCTGAATCAAACCATTGATAAAGATGGTACGTTTAAATCAAGCACGGTCATTACTGTATTTGGAGTGCCAACGACATACAACAGTGAGGGGTCTTGGGAGTTTTATGATAAGAAAACAAAGTTAATTTTTACAGAAACTAACCCAGCAACGAATTCTAAAGATACTATGGAGATCTTGATGTTAAAAAAGGACATGGTTAAATTGAAACAATTCGATTATGATTCAGGAGATACGTTTACGTATACCTTTGGGCCTAAGTAATTGGTGATTTATTTGGTAAGCCCCGCGAGGGGCTTTTTTATTTTCAAAAAAATTGTATTTTTGGTCAACATTTAATTCAATATGAAATTTATAATCCTCCCACTGCTCGCCCTAAGTATATTGTTCTTAACGCCATCATGCAGTAAATACCCCAACGGTGCCAAGTTCACTTTGTTGACAAAAACAAGCCGAATGGTAAATGATTGGAAATTGACCAGCTACATGATTAATGGGAATGAGTTTATTGAAAACCAACCCGATATTAGCATTGTGATTGAAAAAGACGGTACGTATTCATGGACGTCTACGCAAACGGTGTTAGGACAAATTCAATCAGATTTTGAAAGTGGAACATGGTCCTTCAGTGATGATAAAACCTCCTTGTTAATGCTTCCTGAAGGTGAGGATTTTCCGGTAGCTTATACAATAAAGGAATTACGCGCAAAAAAATTGGTGTTACAGTATTATGATAAAATCACGAACATCACTTACGTTAGCACGTACGAAACAGATAAGTAAATTCGATTAAATAAATCTCGGGTCGCTTGCCATTACATGACCACAAGATTTGCACGTTCTCATTGCTTCAGAAGTATAAAATTCCCGAAATCGTGGGATAAAGTCTTTTTCTATATTTTCTAGATGAAAGCGATAGGATTTCAATTCAGTATTACAGTTTTCACAAAACCAAAACAATCCATCGGTTAAATCGGTCCCTTTTCGTACGCGCTCAATCACCAACCCAATGGTATTTTCCCCGCGCATGGGCGAATGAGGAGTGTTCGCTGGCAAAAGGAACATATCTCCTTCCTTGATTAAAATGTCCTTCGGTTTTCCCTCATGCTGAATACGGACGGTAATATCACCTTCTATCTGCATGAATAATTCCTCACTTTCATTATAGTGATAATCTTTACGTGCATTTGGGCCAGCGACAACCATTACTATAAAGTCTCCAGCCTCATGGTATAAATTCTTATTGGAAACCGGGGGTTTTAATTTATCCCTATTTTCATTGATCCATTGGTTTAGGTTGAAAGGTGCTAACATGGTAAACGTTTCTATAAAATTAATAGCTTATTTGGAATATTTGTAAATGATAAAGCCATACGCATGCCGGTCATCTATATCTTGCGTCTGTATGGTCTTTTTAATCCATGGATTTTCATCGAAGGTATGCAAAAATGTATCTGCATTAAAGGTATGGTCTATTTCAGTGATGTATAGCTCATCCAAAGAAAGGGTTTCAAAAGCTAATCGATATATTTCACCGCCACCAATTATAAATATCGTGCGCTCGTCCGCTTTGAATGCATCGATACACTCTTGTAAGGTGTGAAATACCCGGCAACCAGGCGCTTCAAAGCTTGGGTTTCTCGTAATGACGCAATTCTCGCGATGGGGTAAGGGCCTAAATCGTTCTGGTATGGAGTCGTAATTTTTTCTTCCCATAACTACGATTTGGCCATGCGTCATTTCCTTGAAAAATTTCATATCATTGGGAAGATTCCACATGAGGTCATTGTTTTTGCCAATGCCACGTTGCTTATCCATGGCCACGATCAATGCGAGCTTTGTCATACCGCTACCTCAGCTTTTATATGTGGATGTGGGTCGTAATTCTCCAATTCGAAATCTTCAAATTTAAATGCAAACAAATCTGTTACAGCAGGATTAATTTTCATGCTTGGCAACGGCCTGCATTCCCGTGACAGTTGAAGTTTTGTTTGTTCAATGTGATTGGTATAGAGGTGTGCATCACCAAAAGTGTGGATAAACTCACCGGGTTGTAAGCCGCATACTTGAGCCATCATTAAGGTAAGCAACGCATAGGATGCAATGTTAAATGGAACACCTAAAAAGGTATCCGCACTTCGTTGATATAATTGACAACTGAGCTTTCCCTCGGCCACATAAAACTGAAACATCGTATGGCATGGAGGTAGGGCCATATCGTTAACACACGATACATTCCATGCAGAAACCAATAAGCGTCTTGAGTCGGGATTTTTTTTAATTTGTTCAACCAATTGTGAAATTTGATCTATATGCCCGCCATCTTGGGTCGGCCAGGACCTCCATTGATAGCCATAAACGGGTCCAAGATTCCCATCTTCATCGGCCCATTCATCCCAAATTGAAACATTGTTTTCTTTTAAATATTTAATGTTAGTGTCACCTTGCAAAAACCAAAGCAACTCATGAATAATGGAGCGCAGATGTAATTTTTTAGTAGTCACCAATGGAAAGCCATCGGCCAAGTTAAAGCGCATTTGATAACCAAAAACAGAATAGGTTCCTGTACCTGTTCGGTCCTCTTTTTTTACCCCATTATCAAGGATGTGTTTTAAAAGCGTGTGGTATTGTTCCATAGTAGTACGAAGGTAGGATTTTATGAAAAACGTACCGATCCCAATTCAATGAATTTATCAACGGGATATTAAACAATCTTGAATTTACTTAATTTCGTTGCATGAAGAATGGGTTCATTATTGGGTTATTCAGTTTCCTTTGTTTGGCAGTTTATGCGCAACCTGGGCTAAAGATCCCTAAAAAACTCTGTGGTATTTATACCGGCAGCCAACCGGCCTATGTAATCAAAAGCAACGGTTATTCATCGCAGGTTATGCCTGCTGAAATGAGGGTAGAGATTACGCGCACTTCCATTAGCGTTTGTTATGAATCGCCACAGCGATGCACAGTGAAAGAGGGGGCACTCAACATGATAAAAAGGGAGGGGAAGGGCGCTTCAAAACGTTGGATAATTCAAGTGCTTGTACCTAATTCCCTGTTTACAGAAGATTTTGAATTTAATAGTAAAAATAAAGAACTGACAAGACAAGGAGTTTACCCTCAGCCGAATACCAAATTAAGAAAATCAAGGAAAAAATAAAGAGAAGGTGGTGCCTTTTCCAAGGGTGCTTTTTACGTTAACTTTTCCACCGTGGGCGTCCACAATTAACTTTACATAATACAAACCAAGACCAAAACCCTTAACATTGTGCAAGTTGCCAGTTGGTACACGGTAGAATTTATCAAAAATCAAGGATAGATTTTCCTTCTTTATACCAATACCGTTGTCTTCTATCTCAATCCAGATGCCGTGTTTTTCATTTCTTGTTTGAATCGTGATGTTAGGAACAAATTCGCAGTATTTAACGGCATTTTCTAGCACGTTATAAATCACATTAGTAAGGTGAACGGCATCGGCTTGAATGATGTGATTCGTGGCATGGAGTTTAATGTGAATTGACCCCCCTTTTTCGAGGTGGTGAAGTTCGAAATTCTCTTTTACTTCGTCCAATAACTCGTTTACATCAAATCGATCCTTGTTTAAAATCACTTGGTCTTTATCCAATTTCGCAACGTTCAGTACCCGCTCCACTTGGTGCTCGAGACGCTTGTTTTCTTTATAAATTATACCCGCGTATTTGTTCACTTGTTCTGAGGTGATTTCAGGAAGCCGCATCATCATTTCTGCCGATAAACTGATCGTGGATATTGGCGTTTTTAGTTCATGCGTCATGTTATTAATAAAGTCTGTTTTTACCTCTGCTAACCGATATTGTCGCATAATAACCGTAACACTAAACGCGAAAAAAGTCGCTATTACAACCAGCATCAACGTAAGGTAAATCCAAGGGGAATAGTCGTTTTGGGGCTCGATTTCACCGAGTTCAAGGTTTGGAAAATAAACAGTAAAATAATGCCCGTCTTTGGTTAGGTTTAATTTTTCAGGTGTGATTTCATCCGTCGAAACAACATCCGTCACATAAATTGAATCTTTCTTGTATCGTACCCGATTACTAAGCACAATGGAATCCGTAAAGCAATCATAAATTCCATAGTAAAAATCCCTATGGATGTTTTGAATGTAAAATTCCTTTTTAAGCAATGTCTCGAGGTAAAACGGTAACAATTCCTCATTGAAATCTACCGTAAAATGATTATTTGATATTTGCCGCACCGCACCATACATATCAGATTCATCCCCATCTCTTTTTTGGATTGTTGCTAGCACGTTCATCAATGAACTGTGCACATGGTCTTGAAATTCTTTAAGGTTAAGACTGTCTTCTTTTTGTTGAATAGCCAAACTTACCTTTTGAGTTTCAATGGTTCGACCAACCCACAGTAACTGGATAATTAAAATAGAAAGCATCGAAAGTGCTCCCAAAATAATGACCGTGCTAATGGACTTGTTTTTCATTGGTACTAGAATCCTTGTACGCCGTTTACGGTCGTATATTTTAAAACATTTTTCTTTTCAGGATGAATCCGTGCAAATGCAGATTGCACAGCAAGGGTGCCTTCATGGAAGCCACAAAGAATCAACTTTAGTTTATTTTCATAGGTGTTTACATCACCTATGGCATAGATACCGGCAATGTTTGTTGAGTAATCTAATGTATTGACCTTTATCGCGTTTTTATCGATTTCTAATCCCCAGTCAGCGATTGGACCTAGGCTTGGTTTTAATCCAAACAAGGGTATAAAATGATCTACTGAACGACGCATTTCGCCTTGATGTTGATGGGTAATAATTACTTCTTCAAGGGATTCTTTTCCAGTTAATCCGGTAACTTCCGCCTCAGTTATTAATTCAATTTTTCCTTGGCCTGACAAATCGATTACTTTTTGTACCGAATCCAAATGCCCTCGGAAAGAAGCGCTTCGATGCACAAGGCTTATCTTGGAGGCAATATTATTTTCTGCTAAAAATATGGACCAATCCAACGCTGAATCACCACCACCTGCTATAACACATGATTTGTCTTGATAAAATTTAGGATCGCGAATAATGTACTCAACCCCTTTATCTTCGAATTCAGTAATGTTGTCAATAGGGGGTTTTCTTGGTTCAAAAACACCTAAGCCACCGGCAATCATAACAATCGGAGCATGATGCTTGGTGCCTTTAACGGTGGTAACGATAAATGTTCCATCTTCCTGTTTCTCAATGGACAATGCTGCTTCGCCTAAGGTGAATCCCGGTTTGAACGGTGCCGCTTGTTTCATGAGGTTATCAATCAAATCTCCAGCTAAAATTTCCGGAAAACCAGGAATGTCGTAGATCGGTTTTTTAGGATATATTTCAGAGCATTGGCCACCCGGTTGAGGTAAGGAATCGATTAAATGGCAACGTAATTTTAGGAGTCCTGCTTCGAAGACCGTGAACAGTCCAACTGGACCTGCACCTATGATGATTATGTCTGTTTGAATCATGGTTTTATATTATGCAATAAAAGGTTGAAACAAGTTGTTTTCGCATTTGTTTTAATAGTCTGGTCGTTGGGGTTTATTTTGTATTACTTCCTCAATGCGTGTCATTACCTCATGATTTAACAAGGCTTGTATTTCTAACGCGGATAAATTCTCTTGCAGTTGTTTTTCGCTGCTCGCTCCCAAAATTACGGTACTTACATTAGGGTTTTTTAGACACCAAGCAAGACTTAATTTGGCCATGCTGGTTCCCAAATCAGCAGCAATCGTCTCCAGTTTTTTTGCTTTCTCAATGCGTTCAGGAGTAACATTTTTATCCCTCAGCCATTCCAATCCTTCAATTCCAAGTCGAGTATCTGAGGGGTTTCCATGATTGTATTTTCCGGTTAACACACCAGATGCCAGCGGCGACCAAACCGTGGTTCCAAGGCCCATAGTTTTATAGATTTGATCGAATTCAACTTCTACCTTATGCCGACAAAATAAGTTGTACTCGGGTTGTTCCATGGTGGGGCCGATTAAATGGTTTTGTTTTGCAAACAAATGGGCTTCCATGATTTCCTGTGCGCTCCATTCAGAAGTTCCCCAATATAATATTTTACCTTGAGTTATTAAATTGTGCATAGCCCACACGGTTTCCTCAATAGGTGTTGATTTATCAGGACGGTGACAAAAGAATAAATCAATGTAATCCACTTGTAAGCGTTCGAGTGCTTGATGGCATCCTTCAACAATATGTTTTCTACTTAATCCACGTTGGGTTGGCCAAGTTCCTCCGGTGCCAAAAAACACCTTGCTGCTTATTAAATAACTATCGCGGCTCCAGCCTAATTTTCTTAGGGATTTACCCATCACGGTTTCGCTCATGCCACGGGCATAAATTTCAGCATTATCATAGAAATTGATTCCATGCTCGTATGCCATAGCCATAAGCCGTTGAACCATAGCTTCATCGATTTGCTTTCCAAAGGTTAACCAAGACCCAAGCGAGAATCGACTGATCTGTATACCGGATTTGCCAAGCGAATTATATTCCATGTAGTTTTTTTGGCAAAAGTACGTAAATATGTCTGAAATAAGCCTTGGAAATTCAGGGGGTTCTTCAATCTCTTTCTTTATATTTGTTAAACAAATTGAAGCTATGTACGGATTAGTAAATAAAGCAATTAAAGATTTAGTCGTCACCAATTACGGGGTTGATGCTTGGGAAGAAATTGCCGCGAAGGCGGGCTTTGATGAAAGCGAATTCGTCGGACTGCAGCCATATCCGGATAAATTGACCTATGATTTGGTGCATGCGGCGTCATCCGTTTTAAAGGCAGATGCCCATGTAGTGCTTGAGGCGTTCGGGGAATATTGGATCACGTATACCGCCGAAGAGGGATATGGAGAGTTAATGGAATTGTCAGGTAATTCTTTTCCTGAATTTTTAGCAAACCTTGACATGTTACATACCCGTATGAGCAATATGATGCCACATTTAGCCCCTCCTCAATTTACTACGCGCAATGAAACGGCAAATTCGTTGGAATTAGAATATAGGTCACACCGTCCTGGTCTTTCTCCGATGCTCTTTGGTTTGATAAAAGGGCTGGGAAAACGTTTTGGACTGCAATGTAGAATCAAACAAATTGCAGAAAAAGGGGATGCCTCAGATTGTCATGTATTTCTGATTGAGTGGTAATGAGTACAAAGGATCCCTTGAATGAACTCTTTCTAGCCTTAGAGTTTGCCAATCCGCACACCTTGTTTGTGGATAATGAGCTCGCTATCATTAAGGCAGGAAAGGCATTTAATAAGAGTATCGAAATTGAACTAGATTCGGCTTTCGAGCACTCGTTTAATTGGGTAGCAGGAGGATCTTTCGAACGCTTAAAAAAGAATAATACCCAATTGTTCTTTATTGAAACGTTGGACGGTAAGAAGCGCTATAAAGTTTCGGGGAGAGCAACAGATTGGGGATATATTCTACACGGAGCTCCGGTTATTAACGCAAATTTCCACATTGCCGAGTATCAACTCACGCTAAAGGATTTCCCTCAACAAGATTACATCGCGGAATATTTATTTTTACTGCAAACTTCATCAAAAGCCTTAAAGGATCTTCAGCATCTCAATCACGAGTATCGTTTGAAAAATAAAGCACTGGAGGAAAGTAAGCAAGAATTGTTGAATACTTCATTGTTTCCTCAAGAAAATCCAAATCCGGTGCTGCGTATAGGGGAAAAGTACGAGCTATTATATTCAAACCCTTCATCCACTGAATTTTTAATTGATTTTAACTTTATAGACGACTATCTTGATGATGATGAATTAAAATCTAATTTGGATTATGTGTCCTCCCATCAATTAGACAATTTTTCAATTTATCTTAAACGGAATAATCATACCTATTTACTTAACATTAGAAAAAAGCAAACCAATCGGTTTTTTAACCTGTATGCTGCTAATATTACGCACTTTGTTGATCAAGTAGCTCAGAAAGAAAACGAGCTTACAGCGCTTGCAACACGATTAAATGATCAACAAGAATTTTATGAATATATCCTAAACAATATCCCTTCAGATATTGCAGTTTTTGATGAGCATCATCGGTATCTTTTTGTAAATCCTCAGGGAATTAGTAATCCAGAAATACGCGAGTTTATCATTGGAAAAGACGACTATGATTATGCAAGATTCAAGGGTATTTCTACTGAAGGAGCGGATTTTAGAAGAGCAAAATTTCTTGAGGTATTAAATAATAACAAAGAAGTTGAATGGGAGGATGATATCATGGATTCAAAAGGCAATCGACGCGTAATCATTCGCAGAATGCGTCCGATTTTCAATCCAACCAAGAATAAATACAATGTTGTGGGGTATGGGGTTGACATAACGCAACGTAAATTGGCGGAGGAGGAGGTGCAAGAGTCTCATTTACGCCTAACCTTATTGGAACAATTCCTCAATGCGGCCTCCGATGCGGTACAAGTGGCTGATGATCAAGGGAACTTCGTATATATCAATAAAGCAGCCTCGGAACGCTTGGGTATTCCAATGGAAGAGATTACGAAGTATAAAGTTTCCGATATAGATCATCAATTTAAAGATACAAAAGAATGGCTTTCTCACCTTGATTTTCTAAGAGAGCATGGTTCCTTTTCAGCCGAATCGGTGAATGTTCATCAAGTTACAGGAAAGACCATTGATGTTGAAGTGTATGTTCGGTATCAAATCATTGATGGGAAGGGGTATATCATTGCAGCATCACGAGATATTTCTGAACGAAAGCAAGCAGAACGTATACTGGGATATAAAAATGAATTTCAAGCAGTAATTACCGAGGTTGCCACCGAGTTCATCGATATTGATCCTGAGGAATTAGATAAGGTCATAAACAATACCTTGGAACGGTTAGGGAAGTTTATGAATGTAGACCGAGTTTATTTGTTCGAATATAATAATGACGAACAAACCACATCCAACACTCATGAATGGGTGGCTGAGGGTATAAATCCAGAAATAGATAACCTACAAGATATACCGTTTGAATATGTTCCCGTTTGGGTAGAAACGCATTCAAAAGGCGAAAATATTGAGGTGGATAACACCGCAGAACTCCCAGATGGGATGTTTAAGACCTTGCTATTGGAACAAGACATTAAATCACTCATAGCGCTTCCACTCATGCATAATGGGGTAAGTATTGGGTTTGTTGGGCTGGATGCGGTTAGCGAGTATCGGAAATTTTACAATGATGAAAAGGTACTTCTTGTATTGTTATCCCGCATGATTGTGAATGTGAAAGAACGAATTCGTAACATTCGGGCCATTCATGAATCAAATTCGACCATTAACCAAATAAATGCTGAACTACAAAAAATTATTCAAGCCGAGAAAACGATTAATGTATTGGCTGATTCCTTTTTAACAGGGACCAATTTTGAGGAAATTTGCTGGGATATTGTTGAAAATATTATTTCTCAATTGGATTTTGAAGATTGTGTCATTTATAAGTTAGAGGATAAGTTCTTGGTTCAATTAGCAGCGATGGGAAACAAGACTAAACGTCGCAGAGTACTTAAAAACAGCTTGAAAATACCTTTTGGACAAGGCATTGTAGGTACCGTTGCAAAAACAGGAAAAGAACTGTTGATTGTGGATACTTCAAAGGATAGTCGTTATATCATTGATGATGAATCACGGCTCTCTGAAGTAGCGGTTCCGATTAAATTAGGACGCAAAATCTGGGGTGTAATTGATTCGGAAAATGAACGAAAAGGATTCTTTACAGACTTACATTTGCGGGTATTAATGACCATATCAAACTTGTTGTCGCAAAAAATATCGGCCCTTGAAGAGCAAAAAACTAAAGAGAAATTACAAGCTGAAATCCTTGAAATAAACGCAGATCTAGAGCGTCGTGTGATCGAAGAAACGAATCGAAATTTGGAGCTTACTAAATCCATGTCTGATCAAGAAAAGTTAGTGACCATCGGAGAGATTGCCTCCGGTATTGCACATGATTTAAATACCCCGTTAGGGGCCATAAAAATTGGGGCGGAAAGCATCCGCTTTACCTTGGATAATCTTTTTGGCAATGTTGTCGCTAAATGCACAGAGGCGCAAGTGAATATGGCCTTGAATCGATCAATTGAACGTCATGGAGAACTCTTTGTGGGAGGATTACAGCAGCGGAAGGAAATGAAAGCCCTTGATTCGTTTTTAACCCTGAAGTACCCTGAAATTTCAACAGAAGTTCGAAATCAGTTTGTTGCAATGTTTGTAAAAACCAGAGTGTTACCTGATCAAGTTGAGTTTATAGACCAGATTATGAACGCTCCAAATTCCTTTGAATTCCTTGAGCTTATTTACAGCTTGCAAATTGTCAGGAATTTCATTGAAACCATTCTAACCTCGTCTGATAGAGCTGCGAATGTGGTACAAGACCTTCGTTCATTTATCAAAGATCAGCGAAATAGTGATAAAGGACCCGTAAATTTATTTGATAACATTAACACAGTACTTAATGTATTTAATTACGACATCAAGCGCAGTGTTGAGTTACTTTTTGAGGTGGATCGAGGCTTATTTATAGAGGGATTCGATATTAAATTGTTTCAGCTATGGTCTAACATCATTAAAAATGCGATTGAGTCATTAGAGCCATACAAAGAACGCGGTATCATAAAAATCTACAGCGATGCAAGCACGGAAGAAGTGACAATTCATGTGGCAAATAACGGTCCAAAAATCCCGGATGAGGTAAAACAACACATGTTTGATAAGTTTTACACCACGAAAGCACGACGAAATGGTTCGGGTCTCGGATTGAGCATTGTTAAAAGTGTACTTGATGAACATGTTGCTCAAATGGTGCTTGAATCAACAGATGAATGGACGACGTTCTCATTTACTTTTAAGCGATTAAAATATGAATCTGATCCAAAAAATGAGGTCGAGATTGAATTAATGTAATACCTTTGTTCTATGGATGAAATAAAATACGCGGTTGTTTGTGTGGATGATGATCCATTCATCTTGCAAATGTTAGGCTTTCAGTTAGGGAAAATATTGGATCAAAAATGCACCTTGTTAGAGTATTTTACGAATCCCTCAGAGGCCTTGCTGAATATTGACCATCTTGTTGCAGAGAAGATTGATATTATTTTCATCATCGTGGATTATCAAATGCCAGAAATGACTGGATCTCAACTTATTCGTTCTATTAAAGAAAAGTATCCCGACCTTAAATGTGTCATGCTATCAGGGCAAGCCAATCCGGTTTCTGTTGATAGTTTAGTG
>JBJTWL010000128.1:0-6738 GCA_046081745.1 Flavobacteriales bacterium
TACAAGGTGTGGGATAAAATGGAGGCCGCACAAAAGCAATTGATTTTAGAAAAAGTGCAAGAAATTAAACAAAACATAGAACAGCTATGAAACGAGGGTTGGTGTGGTTTACAGAAGATTTAAGGGTTGATGATAACGAAACCTTGCTCAAAGCCATCGAGGAAAACGATGAAATCATTCCTGTATTTTTCTTAGATTCTTCCGCCAATAAACAACAGTTCTCGATTCCTCGATGTGGTAGCGCTCGGGAAAAATTCATTAAGGAATCGCTGATGAATTTGCAGCAACAGTTCAACAGACGTGGGGGAAACTTGTTGGTGGTAGCGGGGACCTCCAATGTCGAATTACCTAGGTTGTGTGTCGAATACCAAATCCGCAAGGTATACACCAAAAAACAAGTGGGAAGCGAAGAGAAAATACTTCAATCAGAAATCAAGCAACACCTGTTAAAACTTGGAGTTGATTTTCAAACGTATTCCACCAGCACCTTATACCACCCCGATGATTTGCCGTTTAGCGTTCGAGATATTCCAATGCTGTTTACCAAGTTTCGAAAATTAGCTGAAAAAGAATCCAAGGTACGCATTCCTTTTGACGCACCTCAGCGCATTGTTACTCCAAAACTTGAAGTTTCCCCTATCGAAACGAAGGAGTATTCAACCCCTAAATGGTTGTTGGGTGGAGAAGATGCCGCTCAACTACGCTTAGCGGAATTTATTTGGGAAAGTCATTCTATTCGTACCTACAAAGAAACAAGGGATCAATTAACGGGTTTGAATTTTTCATCGAAATGCTCCGCATGGTTAAGCCAAGGATGCATATCCCCAAGACGCATTTATAGCGAAATTAAGCGGTATGAACGCGAGGTTGTTTCCAATGAATCCACCTATTGGCTCGTTTTTGAATTATTATGGCGTGATTTTTTTCGCTTCAGTTTCAAGAAGCATCCAAAAGCCTATTTCCTATTAAACGGCCTTGGACAACAGGCGCTTTACACGCAATTTGATCCAAGCAAATTTGAAGCATGGACGCAGGGAAAAACCAATGAATCCTTGATCAACGCAGGAATGAATGAACTCCGTGTAACAGGTTTTGTCTCAAACCGCATGCGCCAAATTTTGGCCAGTTATTGGGTGTTTGGTTTACAACAAGACTGGCGCTACGGTGCAGCGTGGTTTGAACATTGTTTGGTGGATTATGATGTGGCTTCGAATTGGGGGAATTGGGCCTATATTGCCGGTGTAGGTAATGATAATCGAGGAGGACGAGAATTCAACATAGAAAAGCAAACGCAGTTGTTTGATAGGGATGGGGAGTATCGGAGCAAATGGAACACTGATTAAAATTGATTGTTGAAGGCAACCTGAAATTCCGCTTGCCGTTATGCGAAATATCAGGGGGTGATTGGAATTCCGGGCTAAGTCCTTCCGCGCGCAAATTTTCCACTGATGCATTGTTTAATCTTTAAATTTCTACTGCCATGAAAACAATCATCATGTTAAGTCTTGCTGTATCAGCACTCGTTTTATCATCTTGCAACAAACATCGAACCCCCACCTATGAGGTTGGACAAGAAGCCTTTGGCGGAATCGTCATTAAATTAGATGCTTCTGGAGAACATGGGGTGGTCGTTGCTAAAGAGGATCAAGTGACGATCTCCACCGGGAATAACTACAGTGAATCAGCCGCGATTGTCAACATGTACAGCGAAGGAGGATCCGGTTGGCGCATCCCATCCAAAGAAGAATTGCTTGCTATTTATAGTATGAAGGCGAGTCTTGGAACTTTTCAGCCTTGGCATTATTGGTCTTCAACAAAAAATGGAAGCAAAAATTTTACTGTACATTTTGGAACGGGCTCATCCAATTGCTATTGCAATGGAAATGATAACTTCTGTTCCCGAGCAGTGAAGGATTTCTAATAAAACGTTGTAACATAATATAACGCATGAGTTGTAAGGTAAAATCTTCCTCATGCGTTTTTTCATTGCCCTACTTTCGATCGCGTTGCTTCATCACGCTGAAGCTCAAGTTTACATGCGTAAAAAGCAAAATATAGGCTTCTACACCGGTGGAACCTTTAAGGATGCACAGTTCAATACCGCGTCGATTGGATTAACACGGTCTGTTTTTAATTATTTTGAGCCGGAGATTGGGCTTAGAGCGACACTTCCCTTGGCTGCTCCCGCGGATAATAGTCAAATGCACAATGTCTATTTGACCGCCGGATTGAATGTTCGTAAATCCTTATTTCCGATAAACCAGCGTAAAAAGGGCCGCTCCTGTCGCGGAGAAATCATCGAGATTTTTGCAGCCCCAGAGTACAATTATTTAATAAAAAGTAATTCGGATCGGTTTGACCAAGGCCAGTTTTCGTTTCGTACGGGGTTGGGAATTTTTCACTATCAAACCGGATTCACTAAACGAAGTAAGGCGTGGAATGTGAAGGCCCAGGTTTATTTTCGTTATGTTCCCGGGCCCATAACCAATACCATGTCAATAAAGAATGAAGTAGGTGTTCAATTGAGAATTTTCAAATTCAAAACCTATGATTTTGTGAAATAATTGAGTTACTTAATCAACACTATATGTCCGTTAATTCGTTCTTTTTTAGCTGAATTCTTATAACCAAAGGTGATGTTATAAATATAGACATCATCTTGCACTTTAATGCCGTTTAATCCATAGGTGCCATCCCATCCAACAGCCACATCATAACTTTCCCAAATGATTTCACCCCAACGGTTATAAATTATTGCATGATATGCTTGCGGGTCGAGTCCTTCCGTAAAAAAGGGTTGCCACACATTATTATATTGATTGCCATCTGGTGTAAAAGAATTTGGTACATAGTACGTCAGTTCATCCGATAGCTGTACAATTTGAAAACTGGTGTCTGAACATCCGAACTCATTATATGCAATTAACATGACTTGATAGGATGCAGACGCTTGAGCTGGAAAATTGTGGTACGGTTGTTCTTCGTTACTTTGCGTACTTCCGTCTCCAAAATCCCATTGATATCCTCCCGCACCCATACTTAAGTTCGTAAAGTTTCCACCGTAATTCATGGTAGAAAAGGGCGTTTGGGGAAGTGAAAATTGCGAGGTAGGTAAAGGGTTAGTGCAGATTATATTAGATTGCGTGGTTGAATAATTGCAACCAAGTGACGTGGTAACCGACTGCGTTAGATCGAAACATCCAACTTCAGTAAATAGGAGCTGAGCTGAATCTCCAAATGCAAGGGCACCATTACTGCTCAACCATTGAACTTGGGTAAAAGAATTTCCCGTGGATTGGTTTTGTAAATTAATTGCAACTGGAATACACCCATTATTTGATGCTATTGTAAACGCTAAGCTAGGAATGGAATCTATTCCAATATGTATGCTGTCTATCGCTTGGCATCCATGTTCACTAATTCCAAGTACGCTTAAATCTTGGTTTGTATCAATGGAGATTATACTTCCATTCATCACCTGGTTCGACCACTGGTATTGCGCAGCCCCGTTGGCTTGTAAGAGTAAGGCTGATCCTGAACATACGGTGGTGTCATTGCCAGCAACTACGTTGGGCAACGGGTATACTTCAAGGTGGGTTGTGTCACTGGACACACATCCATTTGAATCAACGCCATGAACTACAAACTGATGAATACCCACGGGGCCTGTAAACCAAGCTTGGTTCACATAACCATCCTCCCACCAGATACCAGCATAGGCAGCCGCGGTGAGCTGGATACTGTCGCCTAAACATAGATAACTGTGAGGCATGGCTTGTACGGAATCGATGAGGTGAATTTGAACGTGAAAACTATCACTTACAATACAATTTAGGCTGTCCATTCCAATAACATTGAGGTATTCGTTTTGGCTTGGTGTGTAGGTTTGGCCCTGTGTTAAACCTTGTTCCCAAAACACATTAAGTGCGCCCTGGGCGTTTAAAACAAGACCAAGACCTGGACAGATTGCGGTATCATTTCCAGCATCTAAATAGGGAAGAGGCTGTATCGTCAAAGGCATCAATACCGTGTCTTGGCACCCATTTAAACCCATTCCAATAACTTCAATAGTATAGCTGCCCGGGGTGGAATATTGATGTGTTACGGGAATGCCTGAGGTATGGGGTGAATTGTCTCCAAAATCCCACGTAACTTGCTGCAGATTAGGGGTCCCTACTAAGGTGAAACTTGTTTGTTGCAAAATGCACACAGCATCAATACTTGGTGTAAGATGTGGAGTAGGGAGGATATTGATTTGCTGTTGAATGGTATCACTGCATCCATTCGAACTGCTTGTAATTAATTCTACGAGTTGATTTCCTGGATTATTAAAAAAGGCATTCGGTGTGTTTCCAGTGGACGAGGCGGGAGTTGCATTTCCGAAGTTCCACTGATATAATAAGTTCACATTGGGCGTGTTTGTAGATACGGTTGAGGTGGCCTGAAAGGTGATTGGTGTATTTTCGCAGCCTGCAGTGTAGGTAAAATTCGATTGTACAAGAGTTGGACTTGCTTGAACACTTAAATCAACGGCACAGGTTCCTTGATTAGAGTAGGTGGTCATAGTGCAGGTATATGTTTGATTTATACCGGGATTATTGATGGTGATTTGTTGTCCGCTTAAGTTACCGGGTTGCCATACATAGGATTGAAAACCAGGGGGAGCGGTTAGAATTAGGGGTTGATTGCCTCCGCAATAATTGACATCAATGGATAATGGCAAACATTCTGCCGCTAAATAGGCATACCCAAAATGGGCTCCTTGTGCACAGTCCCAGGTAGTGAATTCTATCTGAACGGTTTGCCCCATATAGGGGGTAAGATCTAGTCCAACAGTGGTCCATGGTAACCAAGTTCTGCTTCCACATTGTTGGAAATTTTGCCCAGGTTGTCCACCGTATACCGTATACGTACCGCACCCCCCGCCAATGGGCATACCCAAGGCATTTAGAATGTTCGTTTCAAATTTTGGTTGCTGTGCTGGAATGTGCCCGGGATTTTCAAGGACGACGGCATATTTATAAATGAATAAGCTACTTTGGGGTGTTACTTGAATGGAATAAATCAATTGCTCTGCTTGGGCTCCGGTATTTGGATTTCCAAGTTTTATCGATCTATTATGCCCAGGAGGGATTAAAGGAAGTTGATTGCACGTATTTGGATCGGTTCCTTGTTGAGTTATTATAGTATGACGACCATTAACAATCCCAAAGGTTGATGCAGGTGAATAATAACTGCCAGTATAGCCATCCCAGTTTGTAAAGTTTCCTTGGGATAGATCGACATTGGGACAAGAATTCTGTTGGGCGAAAAATAAAGTCATCGTTAAAAATGCACCGATGGTGCAGGCAACGCGATAAAGCATAGGGGAGTAGGTTTTAGGGGGTTGACGCCAAAAACGTACTCATTTATTTTTTTGATGTAAGGTGTGGAAAAAATACATTACTGCGTTCTTTTGGGACTTTAAAACGTCGAAATGGCAACCCTTTTGATAAAAAAATCGTAGTGTGAACAAAAATTTATAAATTCGAACAATAATTAAACTCATGAAAAAAATAATCTTACTTTTCGTTTTCTCTTTTATGACTTGGATGAATCTAGATGCTCAAGTATATGCAGTAGCTGCTTCTAAGGCTGAATATGCAACACAGAAGTCTGTTGGTGTTATTACATTTCGATTTGGTTCTGATGTATTACCTGAAACTATTTTAACTACTGGTGAGAATTTTACGGAGTACTTCACAACATCTTTTGATGCGGCAACCTATGTTGGAACATTTACTATGAAAGAAAATGCGGAAATGAATCGATTAATGCTCGGTCGTTTTTTAATTGGATGTGGCGTAGAAGTTGTTGAATTTGATGGCCTACAACTGCCTGTTTATCAGTTTTCCAACGAACAGTTGAAATAATTAAAAAGGGATCCCGCGAGAGCGGGATTTTTTATGTCTTTTTCATTTCCTAAAGTTGAATTACACCTGCATATTGATTGCTCCTTGAGTTTTCAATTTGTATCAAAGTATGTCCCAGGTATCAGTCTAGCGGACTATCAAGCCGTTTATAATACCCCGGTGGATTGCTGTTCTCTTACTGACTATTTAGCATGCGCACAAGCTGCAATTTTATTAATGCAAACCAAAGAACAACTGATTGATGCAACGTTGGATGTTATTCATCAGTTGGAAACTGATCACGTAATTTATGCAGAATTAAGGTTTGCCCCTTTACAACATTTAGCGAAAGGCTTGACTCCGGAAGAAGTTGTAGAGGCGACCCTGCAAGCAGTACATTCGTACCAAGGGCCTGTTAAAGTCAATCTTATTCTATGTACACTTAGGCATTTTACCAAAGAACAAAGTAATCTCACAGCGGATTTAGTCATTAAGTATGCTGCAAACGGCGTCGTTGGATTAGACTTGGCTGCAGACGAAGCCGGATTTGACCTAGAAAATCATCAGGGAGCATTTGTACGTGTTAATGCTCACGGAATATGTTGTACCGCCCATGCGGGAGAAGCAAGGGGTGCGGAATCCGTTATTGAGACTTTATCCTTGTTGCACGTTAAACGCATCGGACATGGCATACGAAGTGTTGAAGATAGAACCTTACTTGAAAGGCTTAAAGAAGATAATATCCATTTGGAAATTTGTCCAACCAGTAATCACATAACGCGCGTTTTTCCCGAGGGTCAAGAATATCCAATCAATCAGTTGTTAACAAACCGTCTTTCGTTTGGCG
>JBJTWL010000129.1:0-4508 GCA_046081745.1 Flavobacteriales bacterium
CCCACCATGGGCATCGTAAACGCACTGAATAAGGCACCCGGAATCATAAACATACCCGTTTGAGTTGCGGTCCAACCCAATGAAATTTGAACAAAAAGCGGAAAAATAAACACGGACCCAAACAGTATTAACCCTAAAAGAAAATTCAACACACTCCCCAACACGAGGTTGTAATTCTGATAAAGCCTCAAATTTACAGCCGCATAGTCGATGCTCAAGGATCGTTTAATTAACAAAACAAATCCTAAAATGGCCAAGAAGGTAAAAAGCACAATTTCCGAACTATCGAACCAATCCTTCGAATTTCCTTCTTCTAACACGAATTGCAAACTACCAACACCAAGGATTAAAAATAAAATTCCCCAATAATCAATCCGTTTTGGTTTGATGGCCGAAGGATCATCCGTAACGAACGAATAAGACAAGAAAGCCGCTAAAATTCCGATGGGAACATTCACAAAGAAAATCCAGTGCCAACTTAAATTGTCCGTTATTAGTCCTCCAATGGTCGGCCCAAAAGTAGGACCCATGATAATTCCCATGCCGAAAATAGCATTCGCCATTCCAATTTTTTCCGGTGGGAAAGCCCCCATGATAATGGTCTGTGCATTGGAAAGCAAGCCTCCACCACCTAAGCCTTGAATAAAGCGCCAAAACACCAAGGTCCACAAACTGGTTGACATGCCACACATAAGGGACGAAAAGGTGAAAATGATTACGGAGGTTGTGAAATAAGCTTTTCTTCCAAAGTAATTGGAAAGCATCCCTGTTAACGGTATGATAATCACATTTGAAATCCCATATGCGGTTACCACCCAAGCGATCTCTGTCGTAGTTGCACCAATGCTACCGGAAATTTCACGCAATGAAACATTCACTACCGTGGCATCTATTAATTCAAGCAAGGCACACGTAATCGCGGTTAGCACCAAGATAACCCGTGCCGCTCCTTGCGGATACGAAAGCGTAGTTGCAGTAGCTTGACTCATCTTATTTTACCGAAACAGAAACATACGCGCTTAATCCAGGCAGCAAGAGCGCACGTTGTTTTCTTGTTAATCCTGTAAGCTTTATCCGGACCGGAACTCGTTGAACGATCTTTACAAAATTACCGGTCGAATTATCGGGAGGTAACAAGGAAAATTTAGCGCCAGTAGCTCCGATATAGGAATCTACCTTTCCCTTTATGCTCAGGGAAGGATAGGCGTCAACCTTTACTTCAACCGATTGGTTCATTTTAATATATTCAATTTGCGTTTCTTTAAAATTGGCGGTGACCCACAAGGTGGTATTATCAATGGCGGAACAAACCGGAGTGCCCACCGTAACAAACTGTCCTTGATCCACGCTGCGCTTGGATACCAGGCCGTCACAGGGTGCTTTAACGATGGTGTAACCCAATTGCGTTCTAGCTAAGGTAAGCTCTGCTGTTCGTTGCTTAACCAAAGCCTCGGCCAATGCAATCATGGACTTCTGACCCGTTGCTTGAGACTTCACCCCTGCGCTTTGCGCAGAAGACGCCTTGTATTGATTCGTTGCCGCCTTGAATTGTGCTTCTGCTACCGCTAATTCAGCTTCAATGGCATCAAGTTCTGCCTTTGTGGCTGCCTTTGACGCGTACATATTTTTGATACGCTTGTAATCTTCATTGATTTTATTCAACCGTGTTTTAGCAACATCAATGTTTTGAGCTGTCGTTTCGCTGGAAAGAAACGCCGCAGAGGCATTCAAATCACCGGCATCCGCATTATTTTTTACTGCCACTAAATTTGCCTTAGCGTTTTCCAATGCAGCTTCGGCTTGCAACACGCGTGCCTGAAACTCATCATCATTAATAATCAACAAGGTATCTCCTTTTTTAACCAAGGAATTATCCGTAAATCGAACCTCTTTTACATAACCCGAAACGCTGGTACGAATCGGAATAATATCAGCGTCAATTTGCGCATTGTCGGTGGTTTCAAATCCCTTGAATCTGATGTAGAAAAAAATTCCGAGCACTAACGTCAATCCAAGTATACTGCTGACAATAAATAGCCGTTTCCGTTTTCCTGTTTTTTTTGTTGAATCTTCCATGTTAAAAATTAATTAATCCCATTGTTATATTATAATTCGACCACGCATTCATTTTTTTAATCTCATGAATTTTTAGGTTAAGACGCGCTGCCATTTCATCATTTAATTGAATCAAGTATACCGTTGAGGTAATTTTACCGTGTTCCAATTGGGCCGCTGATACGGCTGAGATTTCAGCCTTTTTCGACAAAATCAGCGCATCTAGCTTCATTAATTGATCCAAGGCGCTCAGTTGGGATGTATACGTTGAGAGAGAAATTTCAATATTCTTATTGAGTTGCTCTCGTTGGATTTCCAACATCTTTTTATTCAAATCGAACTTTTTCTGTTCGCGTCCTAAACCATATAAGGTAGAAATATTCCATCGCAGCGATACGTTACCGGATCCAAAAAACCGCAGTTCTTGGTTAATGAAATTCGGTCCAGGGCGTCCATAATTTCCAACTGCACCTAGGTACAGTTTAGGAAGTGCCACATTGGTCGCGAGTCTGTAACGCTCGTCCAAAAATGCTTCTTGCATCACTAATAACTTTGTTTCAGGACGCATAATACTCATTACCATGGAAGTGCCACCCGCAGGCATAACACTCAGCGTTGTTTTTGGCGTAATTTCTTTACCGGTCATTAAGCTTAACGAAGCACATAAACCAACCAAGTTTTCATTAGCCTCAATCTGGTTTTGTTGAGTTTTCAATAATTCTACTTCAATTTCATCCAAATTGCTCTGTAACATTAGACCATTAGAAACCGCTGCCGCAACATTCGTTGATCGTTGCATAAGATTATCTCGGAATAATTCCAACATTGAAATATTCTCCTTGGCCAACAACATGGCCATATACACTTGATTAACCCGTTCCGCGGTCTTGTATAATTCCACCGTATTCTTTTGAATTTCTATTTCTGTGGAAAGCGCTTCTAAGGCTTGTTGTCGTTTGGCAATTCCACCATCAAACACAAGTTGTTCCATCGATAAAGAACCTAAATATGAATCGTGAGGAAAGTTTGTAGTAAATCCTGGGATATTAAATTGAACCACTTCAGACTGGTATGTCGCTGTAGCATTGAGATTTAATTTAGGCAACCAGGCTTCGCGAATGGCTGAAACATTAATCGCTTGTTGCACCTTAAATAACTCAGACTGCTTATAAATGGGAAAATTACGTTTCGTCCATTGAATGCAGGAATCTAAGGATATCGATGCTTCTTGAGCGTAAAAAATATTTAAACTAAAAAGTAAGAATAAATAGGTTAAAAATTTCATTTACAATGGTTTAATTTTAATATCAATAAATTCATGAATGGATTCTCTCAATGCAATATTTTCATGGATATCCCAAGACGCGTTATTCTTAGATGCTACCACCTTGAAAATTGGTCGCGCAATGAATGGGTAGGTAGACAAGGAAACCAAGTTTACAAAAAACATCATCGCATCAACCGCTTCAATTTCGCCTCGTTCAACCGCCTGATTAAGCACAAGAATGAGGGAAGCTTTCTCCTTTTTATGCCGATTCACTTTTTCCTCAAACAAGGTTTGATTTAAACTCACTTCTTTAATGAGAAAAATAGCCATCTGAGGGTACTCTGCTAAAAAATCTATAAATCGATCCGCATATGAATGAACCCGATCGATAATTGGCAGGGACTCATCCAGCAATACTTCCATATTCTGAAAATATCGAGAAAGCGCGTTTTCAAATACTCGATCGAACAAGCGTTCTTTATTCCGAAAATAATAATGTAATAGGGCTTTGTTGATTCCTGCGCGATCCGCAATTTGTTGCATTCGAGCGCCATATAAACCATATTCCATAAACACCGCCTTCGCCGCATCTAAAATCACTTCTTCCGTTTTGGAATCTTTTAACTTCATGGTTTAACCAAATGGTTAACAAAAGTAATGAAATATTTTAAATCCAATCCATGAAGAACCTGTTGGCCGGATTTTATTGGAGACTTAGATACGCTCAGTTACTCTGCCTGCTCAATTCCAGTGGACTGAGTGCTCCGAAGGGGTGTACCGAAGGGTAGGTCACCATTCCAAGGCCAATGAATCTAATCATCCTTTAGCACGGAGTATAATCTCTTCCACCACCCCAGGATCTAGTAACGTACTCGTATCTCCGAGGTTTGAAACCTCCCCTTCCGCAATTTTGCGTAAAATTCTGCGCATGATTTTCCCGCTGCGCGTTTTGGGTAAAACTGGCACTACTAATATTCGATCGGGTTTCGCTATGGGACCAATCTCGGTGGTAACCGAGGCCAACACTTCGGATTGGATTGTTTTTTCATCAAACGTTCCGCCATCCAAAATGACGTACGCATAGATGCCCTGCCCCTTGATATCATGTGGGTATCCAACGACCGCACTTTCGATAATCCGGTCATGCATGTTGATCGCATTCTCCACTTCAGCCGTTCCTATGCGG
>JBJTWL010000130.1:0-17269 GCA_046081745.1 Flavobacteriales bacterium
TGAGCCTGATTTTATCGAGTCATGCTCAGGTTTTGATGCTTGGGTTCATTGCATCGGAGCGATTCATCCTCAACCCATTAAGTATCTCAATGAAGCGGGAAGTGAACATTTATTTCAAGTCAATTATTTTTCGGCAACGAGAATGGCTACTGCTTTGCTCAAGCACAACTCGTTAAGAAGCAAAGGTTCTGTAGTATTTATTTCTTCGGTTTCAAGTCATTATCCATATCGCGGTGGGGCAGCGTATGCAGCATCAAAAGCTGCACTTGAGACCTTTGCTAAAGCGCTTGCATTAGAGGTAAGTACCAAGTCGATTCGAGTAAATACCTTAGTATGTGGACTGGTAAAAACACCGATGTTTGACGCGTCAAAGGAAGTGTTTTCAACGACTGAAATGGCGAGCTTAGAAGCAAAGTATCCATTGGGAATCGGGACTCCAGCAGATGTATCAAAGCCTTGTGCATTTTTATTGAGCGATGCTGCTTCTTGGATTACTGGGGCTCAAATCCTGCTTGATGGTGGGTTAATGTTGAATGTGTAATTTTAAGGAATGAATGATCAAGTTACAGTAGTAATCCCAACATACAACAACGTTAATGGCCTCATTGAAATGCTTGAGGTGTTGTCAAGTCAATTTCCTGCCTATCAGGTTGTGGTTGTAGATGATGGGAGCGATGTATCGCATTGGGAGCGTTTGAAATCGTTTAATACCACTTCAAGGGTTAAAAAAATTCGACTGGCGAAGAACTTTGGGCAACATGCGGCCTTGTATGCAGGTATGTCAAAAGTCAATACACCATACCTAATTACCATGGATGATGATCATCATAATTTGGTTTCATACATTCCGGATTTATTGGCTGCTGCAACTTCGGGTGATCATTTGGTGGTATACGGCCTATTCGATGTAAGGCGATCTTGGTTTCGTTCTTTGTTGACGTTTGGTTATCGAATGCTATCGCGCTTGGTGGGTTCAGGGCATGGTAAAGGGAGCGGTTTTCGATTGATCAAAAAGGAGTTAGTTCAGGCTATTGAAGCAGATGCTGCTGGGGTGCAGTTTTTAGATGAACGTATTCGTTGGTTTACCAATAATATTGGTTTTATTTCGATTCCGGTTTGTATTAAGTCTTTTCAGTCGAGGTATTCGGTGCGGAAGTTGCTTAGTTTGAGCATTGGAAAATCTTTTTATGCTACTGATTTTCCTTTGCGGTTTATGGCGGTTTTTGGTGCCCTTATGGCCTTGGTTAATTTGGGAATTGGATCCTTTTTTCTGTATAAAAAATTAATAGATAAAATTGAAGTACCCGGGTTTACTTCGTTGATTGTGAGCGTGTTGTTTTCGTCGGGCTTATTGCTTTTTGGTTTGGGGATTCTTGCTACCTATTTACGTCAAATTTTACTTCGGGTGAATCACGCTCCAGCCTACCACATTCAAGAGTTTTTGGAATGATACTTTCAGGATTTGGCGTTGTTTTGAGGCGGATCAATGCGGATGATATTGAGCAGATTAGACGCTGGAGAAATCAGGATTTTATCAGGAATCAAATGTTTCATCAGGATATAATTTCTGAAACGCAACAAGTAACGTGGTTTGATTCGGTCAATAATCCAACCAATTATTATTTTATTATTCAAGTGGATGACCTACCCATAGGGCTCATTTTTGCAAAGAACGTGAACCCAATCACCAACGTAGGTGAAGGAGGGATTTTTATTGGCGACCCTGCCTTTTTAATTTCCGATGCTCCTGCTCGGGCTTCCATACTCTTATTATATTTTTGCTTTAATACGTTAGGTTTAACTAATTCATTTATAAGGATTAAAGTGGGAAATGATGCGGCGCTTAAATACAATGAGCTTTTAGGATATGTCGTTCAGGAAACTTCGGCCAGTGAATGGTTGTTATGCTTGACGAAAAAGGCTTTTTTTGAGGCGTTCATGGTGTCTCGTTTATTGAGCAGGTTGGATCCAACGTTGATTATTTTATCAGGATTACCTTCCGTAAATAATTTGGATCATATCAATGAATTACTTGCATCAAATCGGCAATAATCGCTTCATATAGGCCTCTTCCCATTGCGCTTTTGAGGCTAATGAAAGTAAAAATGGGTCATCCAAATGCTGGATTTTATATGAATTGATTTCATCCGCGGTATACTCCCACAATGGGTTCGGAATGTCAAACATTAAAACTATTCGATCCTTGTTGCTATGATTCCAGGCGCTGTGTTCATAGGAATCGTCGAATATCAACATTTTCCCGGGTTCGTGATAGACCGTCTCGTCACCTACTTGAATTGCACAGGTATCTCCAGGGGGTACGATAAGGGGAAGATGTCCTCTTAAAATCATGCGCGAATATCCTCGGTGTGGCAGAATGCTTGTTTTTGGTTTCATCCGTGAAAAATCGCATGAAATAAGTTCAGGAATTGATTGGATAAGTTGAGCGGTTTTAGGGCAAAGTACATGATTTCGTGGGTGGTTCATCCCAAAAAACTTAAACGTAAACACATCCCATCCCGTATGTTGATTACTTTGTACATACTGAGGGAATGTTTTGAGCCACCCGTTCGAGGTATTCAATGAAAGCAAACCCGAGAGTTCACTGAGAATAACATCAAAGGAATCCCTTAGGGGGTCTAGAAAGTTAAACCTGCGACTGTCGTAAAAATACTGGGGATTTTTTGGTTCCTTCATTGCGCTAAAGATAGAATTTTTTTCAGTCAACTTCTCGTTGTAAATTTGACCTTATGATGCGATCGTTTTGGATGACCTTATTTGTGCTTAATGCCTTGTTTTCCGCAATAGGTCAACGCAATAAAGTAGTACGTGGGTTTTCTGAATTAAATGCCAAAAATTATGGATTTGCAAAGCAATGTTTTAGTGAGAATGTTGCTAAAAACCCAAGTATTTCCGCCTTTGGTCGGGCGCTTTTATACGGTAAAACACAAGAGTTTAAACAAATAGATTCGGCGCTGTATTACACCAAAGAAGCGATTCGTTTGTTTCCTGACAATTATACGCGTTTGTCCCGGAAACGTCGAGCAATGTTGGAGCCTTTCGGATGGAGCATAGATGGATTAAATGGATTCCTTCAGGATTTGTACGCAGAAAAGTTTGAAGATTTACGAGCTTTAAATGAACTTGCTGCAATCGATCAATTTCTACAAGTATCCAACGACTATGCTCAACGTGCGGAGGTCATCAACCTAAGAGATAGTTTGTATTTTCTGACGTGTGGACAAAATCAGTTGGCATGTTTGATTCAATTAAAATTGTTGTCTCCATATTCTAAGTTTATGGATCAGATTCTAGGCGAAATTGAAGCCTTGGAATTTAAGCGATGGGTGCATCAAGGTACAGAAGAGGCGTTTTACGCTTATATTTTATATCATCCAAAAAGTGCGTATAAACTTCTGGCGGAGGATGAATTGTGTCAAATTTACCTGCTCCAGAACGATACTACCGCATTCAAGCGATTCATACAATCCTATCCAGCGAATAAGAATATCGACAAAATTTGGCGAGCTTTTTATCAATTGAGTGCCGGAAATTATGATCAGTCCAAGATGCAACGTTTTATTTTGCGTTACCCGATGTATCCCTATGCGGACAATGTACGTGCGGAGTTGGAACGGTTTGGAAAAGAATTGTACCCTTGTGCAAATTCGGAAGGGTTGTTAGGGTACATGGATGAACAAGGGGAGGTGGTTATACCAGCGGTTTACGATTGGGCAGGGGACTTTAAAGAGGGCTTAGCCGTGGTGATGAGGGCGGAGTCCTATGGGGTTATCAATAAGCAAGGTCAAATCCATATGCCAGTTGCATTCGAGTTCATTTCTGATTATCATAACGGATACGCAATATTTAGTCAGGATTCAAAATTTGGCTTGGTAAATCGGGCGGGATTAAAAGTAATTGACAATCAATTTTCTGATTTAGAATGGTCATTTGGTGATTTGTTGATTTATGAAAGGGATGGATTAAAAGGTCTAATGGATGTTCAAGGTGGTTTCTTATCTCCATTGGTGTATAATGAAGTTAACCCTGTAAATGAAATGTTGGCTATCGTATCGGTAGATGGACTTTTTGGCGTAATAAATTCCTCGCAGATGAAAGTAATACCAATGGAATACGAGCAAATAATACAAAATGAACAGGGGTTCATGGTGGTTAAAGATGGCTTGCGTGGGTTGTTTGATCCATTTGGGAAACAATTGCTTCCTGTAGAATTTAATGAAATTGGAGAAATCAGCCATGGGTTTAGGGTCGTACGAAAAGGAAATCTCTTCAGTCATGTCAATTGCCTAACGTGGGAGGTCGCCGATTATTGGTATCCCTATTTTCCAGATGCGATGCGATGGTCTAAAATGGTCAATGGACAGTTTCTTATTCAGAAAAACAAAAAGTTGGTATTTGTGGATACCTTGCAGCATCTTACCAAGTTATTTCCCGTGAATCAATTAAACTCGGTCGCAGAAGTCCTGAGCGGAATCAAGGAGAAAAATGGAAGTTTTGGGTTTTGGGATCGAAACGGTAAAGAATTGTCACCTTTTCAGTTCGATTACGTTGAACCGCTTAGAAATGGTCAATATTTGGTTACATGGCATGGGCAGCAAGGTATTTATTCAAGCGAAGGACGTTCAGTAATCCCGTGTTTGTATGACGAACTTATTCTTTGGAATGAAAATAACTACTATGTGGTGCAAAAAGGATCAAAAAAAGGTATTTTTACTACTGATGGTACAGAAATTCTACCTCCTGAATTTGATTGGGTTAAAAAATACAACGATCAATGTTGGGTGCTTAAGCAGGAAGGAGAGCTTATGTATTTCTTTCCATCGAACACTAAATGGATTAAATTAAGTAAACGCTAAATGTCAAATAAAGAGCGCGTCGTTTTATCGTTCATTCTTTCGATGGCATCCATTATTTTTCCGGTGATGGCGATTGTGATTGTCAATAACGACAGGTATGTGCACGTAGAGCCCTTTTTTACGCCAGACATGGAGTTGATTGAAACTGAGCGAGAGGTGCTGGTAGATCCCTCCGAATTGTTTGTGAATCAAAGTGATGAAGATGTAAAAAATTTGGTGCGTAATCAGGATGACGATCGACCAGTTTCTCACGATGATTATACCCAAAATCAACCAACTGGTGATCCATACGAGCGCATCAAGGCATATGAGCAGCAATTATTTTCCGAGGCGGGAGGAGAGAAAGAACGGACTACGATTAAGAATGATATGGACCAACGTAAACATCATACATCGAATTCAGGAAATGGGAATAAAACACCTGGAAAAACAGAATCGAGTTCGAGTAATCAATATTCGGGTGATGTCATGGTTGAGTTTAAGCTTGAAGGACGTACAGCCTTTGAAAATAATCTTTGGTATGTTCGTAACCCAGGCTATACGTGTGGCTACGGATCATCTGGAAAAGTCGTGGTTTCGATAAAGGTGGACAAAGGGGGAAGGGTGATTGATGCGCGTTATGATGCTACAAAAAGCAACGGGGCTAATGAATGCATGATCGAGCAATCGGTGCGCTATGCTAAAAAATCAAGATTTAATTTCAAGGATTCATCTCCAACACAACAAACGGGATTCATTATATACAAATTCATTGCGCAATAAAAGATTAAAATTTAATCATTTATATTGATTATTTTTTAACTTTGTGTAAAATACGGTATATGTTGATAGGAGAGAATATTAAAATTCTAAGAAAACGAAAAGGAAAGTCACAAGAGGAGGTTGCTGTTGCATTGGGTTTAAATCGCTCCACCTACAGTGGATATGAAAATAACATTGCCCAACCCAACCTTGAAAACGTACTACAGATTAGTACATATTACGGCTTATCGATTGAAGAATTAATCACCAAAGATTTCTCAACGTTTAAAGAAGTAGATTGGCGCATCTTGACCGAGCGTGCAGAGCAACGAATGAAAGGTTCAGAGCTTCGCATTTTAGCCTCTATTGTGAGTATGAATAACGATGAGCTCATCGAGGTTATTCCTGAAAAAGCAAGTGCCGGTTATACCTCAGGATTTGCAGATCCAGAGTTTTTTACAGATTTCCCAACCCTGAGTTTGCCGTTTCTTTCAAAGAATAAAAAGTATAGAGCCTTTCCAATTCAAGGCGATTCCATGCCGCCAGTAAGTCAAGGTTCCATCGTGGTGGGTGAGTTCATCCAAGATTGGACCTCTATGAAAAATCAAGAACAATATATTCTGGTAACGAAGTCTGAAGGAATCGTATTCAAAACGGTGGGGCGAAGTTCAGATAAGCCAGGTTTGCTGATGCTAATTTCTACGAACTTGAATTATCAACCCTATGAAATTCCGTTTTCAGAACTTTTGGAAGCATGGAAATTCGTTTGTTATATCAGTCGGGAATTGCCTGAAATTGTCCCTGATGATCAAAGTATATTAAACTCCATTCGTACACTACAAATGGATGTTAAGCAATTACTCCATCGAAAATAAGTGCATGAATCCATAGTTTTCCCTCTTGATTTCACTACTTTTGTAGTCGATTATGGAAGGAATTATTAAAGTTATGCTACCCGATGGTTCACAGCGTGAATATCCTGTGGGTAGTACCGCATTGGATGTGGCTACAAGTATTTCAGAAGGACTTGCGAGAAATGTATTGGCAGCCAAAGTAAATGGGAAGGTTCAAGATGCCATGGGCGTTTTACCGTCGCAAAGCGAGCTTCAGTTGCTTACTTGGAATGACGATGAAGGTAAATCCACCATGTGGCACTCGTCTGCTCACCTGATGGCTGAAGCTTTAGAATTTCATTTTCCAGGCGTCAAATTAGCCATTGGTCCGCCCATTACGAATGGATTTTATTACGATGTCGATTTCTTGGATTATTCTTTCACCGAGAAGGATTTGGAAAAAGTAGAGGTTAAAATGAAGGAGCTAGCCAAGCAAAAGAATCCGTTTATTCGTCAAGAAGTATCCAAACAAGATGCGTTGGCATATTTTACCGAAAAACAAGACCCTTATAAATTGGAATTAATTTCGGAATTAGAAGACGGAACCATCACATTCTATACCCAGGGTAATTTTACGGATTTGTGTCGTGGACCTCATATCCCGGATACAGGACATATCAAGGCGGTTAAATTATTGTCTATTGCCGGAGCCTATTGGAGAGGGGATGAAAAAAACAAACAGCTAACACGAATTTACGGCATAACGTTTACTAAGAATTCAGAGCTTACGGAATACCTAGAACGTTTGGAAGAAGCAAAAAAGCGTGATCATAGGAAATTAGGGAAAGAGTTAGAGTTGTTCACCTTCTCCCAGAAAGTGGGTCAGGGCTTGCCGATGTGGTTGCCAAAGGGTGCGGCATTGAGGGATCGCTTAGAACAATTTTTGAAACGTGCGCAAAAGGCAGCTGGATATCAACAAGTTATAACGCCACATATTGGCAATAAAGCCTTGTATGTTACCTCTGGACATTATGAAAAATACGGTGCTGATTCCTTTCAACCGATTCGTACCCCAGATCCGGATGAGGAATTTTATCTTAAACCGATGAACTGTCCACATCATTGTGAGATTTTTAAATCAAAACCACGCTCTTACAAAGAACTACCAACACGACTCGCGGAGTTTGGAACCGTTTACAGATACGAACAGTCTGGTGAATTACATGGATTAACCAGAGTTCGTGGATTTACGCAAGACGACGCACATATTTTCTGTACGCCAGAGCAAGTTAAAGATGAATTTAAGAAAGTTATTAAGATTGTACTTTATGTGCTTAAAACACTAGATTTCAACAATTTCAAAGCGCAGATTTCTTTGCGTGATCAAGAGAATCGTTCCAAGTACATTGGGAGTGAAGAGAATTGGGTGCGTGCAGAACAGGCGATCATTGAGGCAACCGAAGAAATGAATCTTTCAACCTTCGTTGCCTATGGAGAAGCAGCATTTTATGGACCAAAATTGGATTTTATGGTGCAAGATGCCTTAGGTAGGGAATGGCAGTTAGGAACGATCCAGGTGGATTACAACCTGCCCGAACGCTTCGAATTAGAATATATCGGCGCGGATAATCAAAAACACCGTCCTGTAATGATTCACCGAGCACCGTTTGGTTCCATGGAGCGCTTTGTAGCTGTGTTGATTGAGCACTGTGCGGGCGATTTCCCACTTTGGTTGACTTCCGATCAATTTGTGATTCTTCCAGTGTCTGAGAAATATAACGACTATGCCCAAAAAGTTTTAGAATTGCTAAATAATTCCGATATTCGCGGTCTCGTAGACGAGCGGAATGAGAAAGTAGGGAAGAAAATACGAGACGCAGAGTTAAGCAAATACCCATTTATGTTGATCGTTGGGGAGAAAGAAGCAGCGTCAAATACGATTTCTGTTCGTCAACGTGGCAAAGGTGACCTCGGGGCCTTAAGTCCTGAATCGTTTGCGATGCTGGTGCAAAAAGAAATGGAACGGGAATTAGCAAAAGATTAATAGAAATTTAAACCACTGAATGAGAAGAAACACAAGGCCGGTAAGAAAAGTTGAAGAAGCACAACATCGCATCAACGATAAAATTACGTCCGCTGAAATACGATTAGTTATTGAAGGACAAGAGCCTCAAGTAATGAAGTTATCAGCAGCCTTGGCTTTGGCAGATCAACAAGAATTGGATTTAGTTGAGATTTCTCCGAAAGCAGTGCCGCCAGTGTGTAAAATCATGGACTATGCGAAGTTCATGTACACGCAAAAACGGAAACAAAAAGAGCTAAAAGCGAAACAAAGTAAAATTGTGGTTAAGGAAATACGGTTTGGACCGAATACCGATGATCATGACTTCAACTTCAAACTAGCCCATGCTCGAAAGTTCTTAGAAGAGGGAAGTAAGGTGAAAGCTTACGTATTCTTTAGAGGACGGACTATCGTATTTAAAGACCGTGGTGAGATTTTATTATTGAAATTTGCTCAGGAACTTGCAGATGTTGGAATTGTTGAGCAGCTGCCGAAATTAGAAGGAAAGAAAATGATCTTAATGATCAATTCGAAAAAGAAATAAAGAAGCTAATAGTTAATGTTTAAATTGTAGAACAATGCCTAAAATGAAAACAAAATCCAGTGCGAAGAAGCGATTCACGATTACTGGTAGTGGTAAAATTAAACGTAAACATGCGTTTAAAAGCCACATTTTGACTAAAATGGCTACGAAGCGCAAGCGTAATTTAACCCACGCTGGATTGGTACATGAATCCGATGCAGCCAATGTTAAATTACAACTTTGCATGAAATAGTTGTTGGTTTAATTAATGTTTAACCCGAAACCCAGAATCCAAGCCCACTGAAATAGCGTGGCTCTGTGTCTCAAAAAAAATTAAAGTATGCCTAGATCAGTAAATCACGTAGCATCAAGAGCTAAGAAAAAGAACTTGATGAAATTGGCCAAAGGTTATTATGGCCGTAGAAAAAATGTTTGGACCGTCGCTAAAAATGCAATCGAAAAAGGATTGTTGTATGCGTACTCTGGACGTAAACAAAAGAAAAGAAATTATCGTTCACTTTGGATCGTGCGTATCAATGCCGGTGCTCGTCAACACGGAATGAGCTATTCTCACTTTATGGGATTAGTAAATAAAAGTGAGTTGGCGCTTAACCGTAAGGTACTCGCAGATTTGGCAATGAATCACCCAGCTGCATTCAAAGCAGTGGTTGACGTCGTTAAAAAGTAAATAAACCCTTTTAACTATTAGCGAAAGCCATTAGATTTCTAATGGCTTTTTTATTTTTGTATTACGAAAAGCATATGATAAGAATCGGGTTATTTGGTGTTGGACACCTTGGTAAAATTCACCTCAAGATTTTAAAAGGGTTACCGCAGTATTTCGATGTAGTAGGAATTCACGACATCGATCAAAATGCAGCATTAGCTGTTCAACAGGAGTATAATGTTCCGTATTTTCAAAAGGCGGATGAACTCATTCAACAGATCGATGCACTGGACGTAGTAACCCCAACACCCTTTCATTTTGATTTAGCATTTAAGGCAATTCAGCAAAACAAACATGTATTTATTGAGAAACCTGTAACGCAAACGATTCAAGAGAGTACCACCTTGCTTGAACAGGCAGTAAACAGCAAATCGCTTATTCAGGTTGGGCATGTGGAGCGTTTTAATCCTGCATTTATTGCGGCCCAACCCTTACTGAATCAACCAGATTTCATTGAAACACATCGTTTGGCACAGTTTAATCCCCGTGGAACAGATGTACCGGTAGTGCTTGATTTAATGATACATGACTTGGATATCATATTGCATGTGGTTGATTCGCCGGTAAAACATATTTCTGCATCCGGTGTAGCTGTGGTCAGCGATAGCCATGATATCACCAATGCTCGGATCGAGTTTGAAAATGGTACGGTTGCCAATCTAACCGCCAGTAGAATTTCCCTAAAAAACATGCGCAAATCCCGGTTTTTTCAACGAGATGCCTATGTGGGAATTGATTTCTTAAATAAAAGTATTGAGGTGGTTCGCCTTGAAGGTCTAGAAGGTCCTGCAGATCCGTATGACATGATTTTGGATCTTGGTAATGGGAAAGCCCCTAAGAAATTAAGCATCGATTCACCTAAGGTTTTTCCAACCAATGCGATAGAGGAAGAATTAAAAGAATTTGCATTGGGAATTCTTAAACAGACTCGTATTGCTGTGGATTTAAAGGCGGGACATGAAGCCTTAAAAGTGGCTTATCAAATTCTTGACTTAATTCAGTAAAATAAAATGAAGGTTCTTACGTTTACCCCACGCATGAATTTCAAAAACTTTGTTTTTGCGCTTACCATACTCTTGTTACAAGGGTGTGTGAAAAACAATCCGGATCCTTCTTGGCTTTATATAAACGAATGGTCATTGGTTGCTAATCCAGAATTAAGTGGGGCAGAGGGGGAATTAAGTCAATCGCTCACTGAAGCATGGATTTATATCAATGATCAATGCGTTGGCGTTTTTGAACTTCCCGTTAAAATCCCACTGCTTAAGTCGGGCAATGTCAACGTCAAAGTATATCCGGGAGTTCGAGTAAATGGGATTGCAGCGACTAAGAAAATTTATCCCTTTTGTGCGGTATACAATACCAATATCACCTTAACTCAGAATCAAACGGTTACCATTGCTCCTGTAACGAACTATGTTTCAAATGCGCAGTTCATCATTGAAGATTTTGAAGGTGCGAATGTATTGTTAGAAAATGATCCAAATACTTCAATGGCTAATTTCGTGTTGGATAATACGAACCTACAACCGTTTAATGGAAACACCTATGCTCGGGTGGATTTGAATTCAACAGATTCTAATTGGGTAGCCTACACAACGTTTGCTTCATACCTTCCCAGAGGAAAGGAAGCGTATTTGGAAATTGATTATTATACCACCAATCGTGTGGTTACAAGTTTAATTGCAATTTCTCCAGGCGGGGTAAAAAAGAATCCAAATATACAGTTGAATAAATCGACCCCAGAAACTGTGAAATGGAAGAAAATGTACATTGAACTTAGAGAACTAATAGGTGCTTCGGATGCGAGTGCCTATTTTGACCATGGGTTCGAGGCATGGAAAGAACGGGATCTTGCAAATACGGAAATTCGAATTGATAATATAAAGGTTGTCTATTTACCATGAATCGATATTGGGCGTTGAGTTTGTTGGTGTTGGATGTTTTAGCAGCGATGATTGCATGGTTTGTTTTTTACGTCACTCGAGCCACGTGGCTAGAACATAAAATGTTCATTCCAAACGAGACCTTTTACCTTGGAATTAGCCTTGTACCTATCGCATACCTTCTTTTTTATTACTTACAAGGAACCTATTTGAATGTTAGAAGATTATATAGATTAAAAATCATTCAACATACTTTATTTTCAAGTATTATCGGATCAGTATTGATTTTCTTTGTGCTCTTGTTAGACGATAATGTATTGTCGTACCGCGATTACTACTATTCCTTCAGTGTACTTTTTTTAAGTCACTTTTTTATTTCCTTGATTCCTCGATTAAGCCTGGTTACTTTAATGATTCGCCGTTTACGAAAAACTGGAAATGGATTTTCTACGGTAATTATTGGTGGGAGTGAGCGAGCCTTACATGTTTTCAAGGAACTTATGTATCAGCCAAACAACGTAAATGCGTTTATTGGATATGTAAACGTGAATGGAACAGACCACGCCTTGAAATCTGAAATGGCATACCTAGGTCATGTTACTAACCTTGATGAAATTTTGGCCCTGCATCAAATCGATGAAGTGATTGTGGCTATTGAAAGTTCTGATCACGACCGGCTTCATAAAATACTGGTAAAAATAAATGACCTTCGAATCATCGTGAAAGTTCTTCCCGATATGTATGAATTATTAAGCGGTTCGCTAAAAATGACGAATATTTATGGGGCACTTTTCGTGGAACTGAATCGCGATGTGATGCCTCTTTGGCAACAATCCATCAAGCGATTTATGGATATTTCCCTCTCGATTATCGCTGTCATACTCTTGCTTCCATTGTACCTAGTTGCTGCAATCTTGGTTAAATTTAGTTCGCCAGGACCAATTTTCTTCCTTCAAGAGCGCATCGGTCTAAACAACAAGACGTTCCAAATTATAAAATTCCGTACGATGTATGTGAATTCAGAAGCAAATGGACCACAACTTTCCTCATCAAATGATTCCCGTATTACCCCGGTTGGACGGTTTATGCGTAAAACAAGGTTGGATGAATTTCCACAGTTTATTAATGTTATCCTTGGACACATGTCCTTGGTTGGACCTCGCCCGGAACGACAATTTTATATTGATCAAATCGTGCAACATGAACCCCAATATGTGTTGCTAAATCGAGTACGCCCCGGTATTACATCATGGGGACAAGTAAAATATGGCTACGCAGAAAATGTGGAACAAATGCTCGATCGTATGAAGTATGACTTATTGTACATCAATAACAGGAGCATTGCCCTTGATTTAAAAATTCTGTTCTACACGGTGGCTATCGTTATCAAAGCCAAGGGAAAGTAATTACTCCACCACCACCTTGTAGTTCCATATGGTTTTATCGCCTTCAATGTGCAACAAATACCATCCCGCTGAAAGTGCAGTTGGAAGGTTTCCTTGAAATTCGTTCTCAGCTTTCGCCTCCCAGACCCGTTTTCCTTTTCCATCAAATAGCGTCAAGTTGGATTTAGGTAAATTCTTGATATAAATCGTTCCGCCGGCGCTAAGCGGGTTAGGAAACACAATTGGAGATTGAGTGGATTGTACCTCATGAAGTCCTACGGAACTACCTAAGTTAATGTTGTCGAGGTAAAGTATATTGCCCCAGTCTCCCTTATTCCTAAATGCAACTTGTACGTTGTTTTGTCCTGCCCATGCTGCCAAATTCACTGTATCGGTTCTCCATTGGGTAGCCGTAGGCACGAATTCCGATTGATTGTCAGGTGCCGTGGCTAAGTTTTCTCCCCCTCGGTAATACAAATACTGATAGCTAGCCCCGCAATCCGTTGAAACGCCTATAAATAAGGAATCTGAATATCCGCCACCCCAGCGACAATAAGCCACGTCAAAGGTTAATAAGGGTTGATTAACCAATTGACCCCCATCAATGTTGAAAATTAAATCGTCTAAACTCCCTTGCGAATCAATGTTGTAATTATCGAATTTAGCGGATTTAGCGGTATTTGAATAGCCCCCAACCGAAGTTGAGTTACTCCACGTTCCACCGTTGTCTTCATTGTCAATACTCCAGCCATTCGGTAAGAAATTGCCTTCAAATCCTTCCTGAATGATTCCGGGCAAGGTATATTGAGTAACCGTCACCGAAAGCGTATCGCTGTCGGTTTGACCGTTTCCATCCGTTATGGTTAATATGGCTTGATGCGTTCCAACACCAAATATTACGGTGGGATTTCTTAGGGTAGAAGAACTTGGTGATCCCGTAGGAAAACTCCAATTCCATGTGGCATTTTGATGATTCAATATCGAATGATCTTCAAAATAAAACGAATCACTCTCGCAAATCACCGTTTGTGTAAGTTTGTCTACCATAATTCGACAAATTGGTGCGTTCGGTGCTTCATTTAGTGCGCTTTCCCAAATGCCCTTACCATAGGAAGCCAAACGTATTTTTCCATCTCGATAAAACGGACGTAAAATGTTTCCATTGATTTGCGTAGGAAGGCCTGAATTATCCAACAACCAAGAGCTGGTGGCATTTCGGTAATATACTGCTATATTGGTTGCACAATACACCCCGCCGTTAGTGCCTCCAATGCTCAGCAAACTCTGTACGCTTTCGTTGTTAAGCACATTGGTAGTTATGTTGGTAAACGAATTACCGCCGTCCGTACTTTCAAAGGTTTTGTTTCCGTTCGACCCGCTCGGATAGGCAATAAATAAGTGATTGTCATTGGCTGGATCCAGGGTAAGTAACATGCGTCGGCTATTACCGGCGGGAATAATTAGTTGGTTCCAGGTGATTCCACCATCCGTAGACTTCCATAATTTACCAAGGTTTCCGGATGCCGGTTGCTGATTTAAGTAAATGATATTTGGGTTGTCACTGCCAATCTCAATATACTTCACTTGATCTCCGGCTGCGGTTCCAAAGGAATACACCAAATTAAATGAAACACCGCCATCGGTAGTTTTCCAAAGTGAATTATCTTTTCCAAGATAACCGATGCTGTAACAATTGGGTTGGAATTCAAATTCACTGGATTCTGCAGCCCAATAACTTTCGTTGGGTGCCATGCCAAAGGGAGCACCGGTGATTGGATTGGCTAAGCTAGTCGGTAGGGTTTTTCCGCCAATATCTGAATAATAGGTGATTCTGTTTCTTCCCGGATTTACATATCCCGTAGGCGCCTCACCGCCCCCTAAATTCAAGAAATTACCGGCGCCATAGTTTTCGTGATACCCTTGATTACCATTGTGATACAACCCTCCCACTAATACATCCTCATTCCACCCGGCACCAAAACCCCAAAAATCCGAAGCGCGAACTCCTGTCATTTTGAAATCGGGTTGAGTCGTTAAAAAATCGGTGGATTTATAGATTCCACCATCGGTGGTGATCCATGTGTTTCCATTTACTTGACGAAAATCTTGATTGTCTACATGCATTGATAGCGGCCCACCCACATAACCTGAAACGCTCGTGTAACTTGCGCCTCCGTCCGTGGAACGATACAAGTTGAGACCACCTACTAAAATTTCATTGGCATTATTTGGATTAGCAAGTATGGCACAGTTGTAGAATCCTTGGTGGTATAACCACGTGTCCCAGCCAATGGCTAAATTAGGATGTGAAGCGGAGTACGGTCCACCGTCTTGTCCATAGGCATTTACCCAAGAACTTCCCGCATTGTCGCTTTTATAAATGCTGATGAATCCGTAGTCATTGGCTTTTGCTTCTCCAATTAAATACACATAGATTCGATTTGGATTCGCAGGAGTAAGTGCAATTCGGGCACCGCCATCATTTCGTGCAGGATCCACGGAACTGTACCAACCATTGCTTTGGGTAGTCCATGTAGCGCCAAAATCGGTAGATTTTAGAAATCCGCAAATATTCAGGTTCGGATCGTGTTTCACAAGGTACTGTTCTTGGGCGTTTAGTACGTTCGGTTTGATGTCGTAGCATGCGTCTCCCCACAATTGCGTCCATGTTGTTCCGCCATTGCTTGAACGGTGTAAGCCTTTATCTGAGGCCACCAATACGATGTTTTCATTTCCCGGAACGATTAAAATTTCATTCACTCCAAATCCTGAATTAGGCAATACATTTGTCCACGTGGATCCACCATCCAAACTTCGATACACCCCATTATTTCCACCAGCAAAAAAGACCAACGGATTCGTTGGACTTACCTCCACCGCGGTTACTCCGCTCGAAAAATCGAGGCCCATAGAGATGCAAGTCCAGTTTTGTCCGCCATCTATACTTTTATAGACCTCTCCAGGTTCGGTACCACAAATGACCGTATTTGGAGAACCAGCACATTGATCTAAACTGTATATGTTGGCTTGATCTCCTCCTTGTCCTCCGCCTTGAGAATAGGTGGTGATGGGGCCAACCACTGACCATGAGGAGGATTTTGTAAGGCTCGGTTTCGGGTTGTAATTTATTGGTTGGGCTACAATATATCCATCATCATTCAGTTGGGTAGAGTAGGTGCGCACCCATCGTTTATAGTATTGGGTATGGTAGGTTTTCTCAAACGGATGCGTTCGGTAATAGGTGTTATACACCGTTGAGACTTCCAACATATTGGGATTGTCGCCATACATGAGTTGAGCCCACTGGGGCAAGGTTAAAATTTCTACGGCGGATGGTTTCTTCATGATTTGAGCAAAGCTCAAGGTAAAGCTGCTTATCAGTATGGCGGTTAATACGAGGTGCTTCATCGGTATTTTTGATTAAATCGGTTTTCTTGTAAGGTTCTTAATGCGTTTAAATCTTCAGGGACTTCTCGTTTCCAACGCTTGTGCGACCACATCCATAACGATGGATTGGAATGAATAGTAGACTCTAAGCGTTTGGTATAATTTTCAGTAAGCTTACCAAAGCTAAGCGTTTTTGGGGTTTCGCTTAGGAGTTCAAAGGTCAACGAATAAAATCCTTGACGTGTTATTGAAAGATTTAGAAAGACCACTGCGGCATCGGTTTCATTCGCCAAAGCTTCCGTGCCAAACGGAATGGCGGTAGGTTGATTAAGGAATTGCATCCAATAGCTTTTTGAAGAATCTCCCGGACTCTGATCGGCCAACATTAATAGAATGAACGGCTGATTCGTGTCTTTTCGAATATGCTCCCGGTAGTTTTTACTGTGAATAACCTTCAGCCCAAAGCGCTCGCGGCGTTCGGTTAACTTGTGTTGCCAGAAGGAAGTAGAAAGGGGCATGCCAAGACCAAAGAGATTCGAAGGAAAATGAATACCTAAGGACGTAATGAGCCATTCCCAATTCCCGTAATGTCCACCCACCAGCAAAATATTTTTCCCCTTTGCATGTAATTCATGAATTAAGCTCGGATTGGTGTAGGAAATTCTTTTCCTTAAGGCATCAGCCGAAAAACTCAGGTTTTTGACCGACTCAATAAATACAGTGCTTAGGTGCCAATAAAAGGCCTTAGATTTTTCGTTGATTTGTGTTGGGGTGTCGTGCGGGAAACTACGGGTAAGATTCATGAGCACCACCTTTTTTCGATAGCCAAATCCATGATTTAATGCAAC
>JBJTWL010000131.1:0-9100 GCA_046081745.1 Flavobacteriales bacterium
GTAATAGGTGGTGTTTGAACCTAATTGCGGTGTCGTAAAGGACGAGCCCGTTGCCACTTGTTGGGTTCCTGCCGCATTCGAAAACCACGTGTAATTGGTGCCACCCGAAGCGGTTAAGGTCGCTGTTTGACCGCAGGTAATAGTAGCGTTATTTGCCGTTGGAGTTGGTGCAACGCATTGCGCATCAACGTTGTTGGAATGGGTGATAAGTCCAAAAGTCAACGCACAAAAAATCAATAAATTAACGTAGATTTTTTTCATAGGGTTAGGTTTGTAGGTCTTTAAATTTAGTGATCAGAGTTCACTTTCCCAAAAAACCTGACACTTAGTTATTAACAATTTCTAATTCGATTGATACATTATTTAAGTAGACTCAAAACGTCATAAACGAAAAAAGCACCATCTTTCCATTGTGCTTTCATCAGAGTGGGAGTTTTGGGATTGCAGAGCCCGTCGTCACGACGTGCAGTGGATGAAAGTATCATTTCGCAAAGCTCAATAATGCTTTATTTATTTTGATCTTTATTTAAGTAGACTCAAAGCGTCCTAAAACAAAAAAAGCACCATCTTTCGATTGTGCTTTCATCAGAGTGGGAGTTGAGGGATTCGAACCCCCGACCCTCTGCTTGTAAGGCAGATGCTCTAAACCAACTGAGCTAAACTCCCTTAATTGGAGTGCAAATATATAAAGAAAAATTAAATCAACAAGATTATTTGTTTTTTAACTCCTCAATTTTTAACAGGACATCATCTAATCCTTCTTTGAACTTCTCAAAATCTTCTTTATACAGAAATATTTTATGTTTTTGGTAATTGTCTACACCATCTTCGCCAAACGATTTTTTGCTTTCGGTAAGCGTTATGTATAAATCATTTCCTTTTGTGGCTTTGATATCAAAGAAATAAGTTCTTTTACCAGCTCTTACAACTTTGGAATAAATTTCATTTTGATCGCTCATGAGTTCAATATTGAAAGGGTTAAATTTTGCATATTTTTTTGTAATGTCAAAGTTTAATTCTTTAAATTTTTTTTACTCAGCACATTATTGGATATTTGTGTAGTATGAACTATCATTTTTTCATGTTCATTTTTGTATTAGGCTTTCTATTTAATTGTGGAAAACCCCAAAAAACAAATCACAAGAATGAGGTCAAGCGAATTTCGCCGAATGATACCGTAGTTTTTTTAGCCGTGGAAGATTCTTCGTTTGTTAAAGTAATTGACAAGGACACCATTGGTTATGCAATAGATTTTCTTAATCGCTTTTCAGAAGAAGTTAGTATCCCATATCGAATAATCATTTGTTCAAGCACCAAAGAAATATCCGCCAAATTTCATGAAGGTTACGGTAATTTATATTTGTCAAAAACCTTGCACGATTCCGTGCCAATTTCAGATGACAAATTGCAGTCATTCCCCATTGTGCAACGTAATTTATCCGCAAATTCTAAGGAACTCATGTCGGTATTTTCTGAGTCTTATTTAGTTATAAACAAGATGCCTGGTTTTTTTCAGTCTACATTGAGTCGAAATATTATTTCTAATCCTGAACAGCGCATGATCGTGCATTCCAAATTTAGAGTGCATTCATCGGATAGTTTATTTTTAAACAAACTCAATTCTTACATAAAGAATGTAGAGTATCGAGCGGACATAGCATTTTTAAAAAACTTTTATTTTGGTGTTAGTCTTCCGATTAACATGAAAAAGTACAGGGTGCCGCGTTTTCGAAATGGGGTGCTTTCACCCTTTGACAATTTATTTAAAGCAGCAGCTGAAAAATACGGATGGGATTGGAAGTTATTAGCTGCTATTTCCTTTAAAGAATCTCACTTTAATCCAAGTGCGTTGGGTGGGGGAGGTGCTTTTGGTTTAATGCAGTTCATGCCTTCTATTGGACGCAAATATGGAGTTTCAATTACATCGACTCCCCAGCAACAAATTAACGCTGGCATGAAACTCTTGTATAATGCCTATTCATCATGGTCGAGTATCCCAAGTAACGAACAGCGAATTAAGTTCACCTTAGCTTCTTACAATGCGGGTAAAGCGCACATTGATGATGCACAACGATTGGCTAAAAAACATGGCTTAAACCCGTTGGTATGGGATGGCAATGTGCAATTAATGGTTAATAATTTGTCTCTTTCTAAATATTACAACGATGAAGTGGTGCGCTTCGGAGCCTATCACGGCAAGGCGGATCGATATGCGAATTTAGTGTATCAAATTTACTTGAGTTGGAAAGTGCAGTAGTTGACTATGATATATTTAATTCAAGGTCCCACTGCTTCCGGAAAAACAACCCTGGCTATTCAAGTAGCAAAGCACTTTAATACCGAGATTGTCTCTGCAGATTCAAGACAGTTTTACAGAGAGCTGAACATAGGGTCAGCGAAACCTAGCTCAAAGGAGCTTAACCAGATTAAGCATCATTTCATTGACAATCGCTCATTAGATGACCCTATGAATGTCGCTTCTTTCGAATCGGAAGCACGCATTATTCTCAATCAACTAATCGAACGACAAGGAGTTGCCGTGGTAACGGGTGGTTCAACACAGTTCATTGACGCATTGGTTTACGGCATCGATCAAATCCCCGTGTTTCCTTCCATTCAGCAAAATTTAAAAGAAGAACTAGAGGTTCATGGCATCAATTATCTTCAGTCCCGATTAAAAGAACTTGATGATAGGGCTTATGCTTTAATCGATATTCAGAACACCAGGCGTTTAATGCGCGCCTTGGAGGTTGTTCTAGGTACTGGAGTCTCTATATTGACGTTTCAAAATAAGCAACGTGTTTCAAGCTATCCCATTAAGCGCTTTTATATCCAATGGGATAGAGCAGACTTGTATTCAAGAATTAATGATCGTGTAGAAGAAATGATCCATCAAGGGTTGGAGGAGGAAGTACGTTTGCTTTGGCCATCCTCCCATGAAACAGTACATAATACAGTAGGGTACAAGGAATGGGACATGCTGTTCAAAGGGACTTCCTCAAAAAAAGAGGTCATAGAAAAAATTAAACAAAATACGCGCAACTATGCCAAACGTCAGTTGACATGGATGAATCAATACGAGGATTTAATACCATTAAATCCGTACTCTAGGTTGGAATTGATAGATCAAGTGTTAACCTTTGCTAATGCAAGCAACCCTAATGAAGAATTGAAGTAGCCGTATCGACAGGTTAAAAAAATGTTAACGAACCCTACAACAACAAAAAAATAATCGATTTTTACGCAAACAAAATGCCTCAATTATGAATATGAAAAGAAGTCTATTTATTACTTTATCACTTGTTTTATTTACTCAAGTAGCACTATCACAAAAAATTAGAATCAAAGTTTCCGGTCAAAAGGATACAACTGTTCACCTCATTAAGTATTTCGGAAAAGGACTTTATTATGCGGATACGGCACAATTTAAAAATGGAGAAGTTGTGTTTAATGGAGCCAAACAAAAGCCAGGAATTTTAGGCTTGTTATTACCGGGGCAGCAATATTTTGAATTCATATACAATAATGAGGAAATTTGGCTTGAAACTTCTGGATCGAATGGTGCTGAATACACCAAGAATTTAGTGGTAAAGAAATCAGAAGAAAATAAAGTATTCATTCCATACGTGAATTTTATTACGGAAAAGAAAACGGCTGCAGGTAAAATGGGAGAGGAGCGTGCTGCATTTAAATCTGGAGATGCAGCATTCAAAGAGCTCGGAGAGAAGATTGATCTAATTAATAAAGACGTCTTAACCTATCAGCGGAATTTAATGGCTGCCAATCCAAACTTACTTGTTTCTAAGATTGTAAAAATGTCTATCGATATTGAAATTCCAGAAGCTCCCAAGGATGATAAAGGCCGAATTACAGATTCTAACTTTCAATTTAATTATTTTAGAAACCATTATTGGGATAATGTAGATTTACAGGACGAGCGCTTAGTGAACAACCCAATTTTTCATAACAAATTAGAGTATTTTTTCAGTAACAAAATGATGATCCAACATTGGGATACGGTAATTTATCATGCCTTTCAGTTTTGTGATCGATTGAACCCTAAATCCAGAACTTTTGAGTATTGCGTAGGCTGGATCACACAAACTTTCGGGAAAAGTCAGCAAATGGGAATGGATAAGGTCTATTGCCACATGCTTTATCGTTATTACTGTTCGAAAAATGCAGAAGGAAAACATCCGTCCTTCTGGGTGGATGATTCAAAGTATGCAGAATTATGTAAAGACCTTGACGTAAAAATGGGAATTTGCCTCGGTGAAATCGCGCCTAAGTTAATTTTGAAGGATACTACAGATACAAAATGGATTAACCTTTATGACTTAAAAGCAGAATATACCATTCTTTATTTTTGGGATCCGGAATGCGGTCACTGTAAGACCATCACGCCAAAATTAGCTACTCTTTATAAAGAAAAAATGAAAGCTAGAAATGTTGAGGTATATTCCGTTGGTAAAGCCATTGGTAAAGATTTTGAGTCTTGGAAAAAATTTATTCGTGACAATAAATTAGATTTCATTAATGTTGCTGTTACAGACAATCTCTATAAAATAGCGAAGGAAAAGCCTGAGTCTTTAGTTCCATTATATCCGGGCGAGCAAGGAAAGCCAACAACGCTCGAGTCACTAAATTATCAAGCTACCTATGACATATACTCAACACCTAAAGTATTTATCTTAGATAAGGATAAACGGATCATTGCTAAGTCGTTGTCCATGTCTCAAATAGAAGATTTGTTGGATAATCTTCAAAACAAAAAAGATTCCCCTAAGATCATGGAGCAAGATGCGAAGGAAGACGCTCAAATGCAGAAAAAGGAGTAATTTTAGCGCATGTTAAATGAACTAAATTCCTTAAAATCACTTTTTGTTACGCCGAATCGATTTATTGTGCTTGCACACAAATCACCGGATGGAGATGCAGTAGGAAGTGCGGTTGGGTTCTATAAATTTCTTTCAAATATTGCTTGCGAGGCTCAGTTGATTTTACCAGATAAGCCATCAGATACTCTTCTTCCGTTTCTTGCGGAAAGCCATTGTTTATATTACAGTGAGCATGCTGAGATAGTAAAGGAGTGTTTTAATGAGTCGACCATTTTGATTTGCTTGGATTTTAATGCGCCGAGCAGGGTTGGTGAAATGCAATATTTGATTGAAACGTTTAAGGGTATTAAGGTTATGATTGACCACCATCCCGAGCCTGAGCCATTCGCTCAAATCATGATTTCTGACGTAACTAATTCTTCTACGTGTCAATTGATATACGAATGCTTAGAAGCCATGGATTATACCGATGCCATTGATCAATCGGTGGCTCGTGCCTTATACCTTGGTATCATGACCGATACCGGTTCTTTTCGATTTCCATCGGTCAATGCGAAAACCCATGAAATTCTAAGTAAATTAATTCAAACTGGCATCGCTCACTGGCAAATCCACCAAGATGTTTTTGATCATAATAGCCTCGATCAATTGCAGTTGCGTGGCTATGCGATCAGTGAGAAGCTAGTTTTGCTTAACAAGACGGATAAGTCAATTCCTGCAGGATATATTTCATTAACAAGGGAAGATCTTTCGCGGTTTAATTATAAGACAGGGGATACAGAAGGCCTGGTAAATGTCATCCTTTCTATAGAAGGCGTTAAAGTTGCTGTCTTGATGCAAGAAAAAGAGGACGGAATCAAAATGTCTTTTCGTTCAAAGGACGGGATTTACGTCAATGAACTCGCAAAGGAACATTTTAATGGAGGAGGTCATAAATATGCAGCGGGTGGTATCAGCTTTGATTCTTTAGAGGTAACTATTTCTAAGTTAAGGAGTTTAATGGAACAGCAATTCTGTATTTGATGAAATTTCTACCTTTCATTTGTTTGTTTTTAGTAATCTCGTGTAACGCATCAAAGAAGCCGAAGAGTAAAAGCAATGCGGATTGGTCAAAAGATCATTCCGTTTCTTATCACAAGGAAATTAACGAAAGAGAACAAATTGCAATCGGACTTTACTTGGAGCATCATAAAGAATTGAATGTTCAAACCACATCTACCGGATTAAGGTATGCAATTATAAAAGAGAATAAACGTGGAACAAAAGGTTCAGTTGGTAAAACAGCTTCAGTAATTCTAAAGATTTCCTTGATGGATGGTGTGGTGTGTTATGAAACAGCGGGTGACGTATATGATGAAATTCCGATTGATCGAAATGATAAAGAATCCGGGCTAAATGAAGCGCTAAAATTGATGAGGCAACCCCACCACACTAAATTGATATTACCGAATCATCTTGCGCATGGTCTTGTTGGAGATTTAAACCAAATACCTCCATTGGCAATCTTATTGGTTGATGTTGAATTAGTTGAATTACGATGAATAAAATAGCACTCTTAATTTTCACGATTTATATGGCTGTTTCGTGCAGTTCAAATCAGAAAAAACCACTTCATTCCACTAACAAACAGCGTGAAGAATCCCTGTTGGTTAAACATAAAAAAAACACCATTCCTTCGGATAATTCGCTGAAGGATTTTGATAAAGGTAATGTGTCTAAAACGGTTCGCTTTGATGATGGTGTAACCGTGAAATGGTTTTTTGAAACGTTCAAAAAGAATCCGACCTTGACTGACGGGGAGGTGTGTCTGATTAATTATCGTGTTTCTCTTCCTGATGGAAAGATATTTGACGGAAATAATCGATTAGACCTTCCGTTCATTCCATTTATGGTAGGCTATAATATGCAGTTTAAAGGCTGGGATATTGCATTAAAACATTTGAAAGTCGGGGATTTTGCCAAAGTAGAAATTCCAGCAGAATTAGCATACGGAACCAAAGGCTTGAGTAATATTGTGCCTGCCAATAGTTCGGTTTGGCTGTATGTGAAAGTGGTAGCCAAAGTGGCGCCAGAATACAATCAAGGCGGAATTAAAACGTGGACCTTTGAAAAGGGATCCAATAGCAAATTCGATAATGCGGAACAAAAGGAAGTCTATTTTCACGCTATAGCCAGTTCGAAGCATCAAGCAGAGGTTCAAAATTCATTCAAGCGTAATCTTCCGCTGCGCTATGCTATGGGGCAAAAAAATGTGGTGCCCGGTCTTCGCAGGGTGCTAAAAAATGCTAAAAAAGGCCAAAAACTGTTTGTGCTTTTGAATGCGGAACAAGCTTATGGCAAAAGCGGTTATGGGAAATTAGTGCTTCCCAATGAATCCTTGTTTTACAATCTTACCATAACTGACATTAAGGAATTCTAGTCCTTTTCCTTATCTTTGTAGGGAATGCGGAAATTAGGCATACATTTATTTCTTGTACTGTTAGGAATTTTGAGCAGTATCTCAATGATGGCTCAGCCGATTGTGGACACCCTAGATACACCAAAAGGAAAGCTAGTATTACATGAGGATCAAACTTGGAGTATTGTATCTGATCCTGCATTTGATGGCGTGTTAAACAAACGGATTCACGACATCGTTTCATCCTATAATGTACCTTTAAAACAAGCATGGATTAACGATGTAGTCTACACCGGAAGAGGGAATAATTTAACACAGATGCAAGACACAATCTGGCTTTGTTTAAATGAAGCAGCGCAAGAAGGCGCTATGGATTTCTGTTTTCCGATGCGAAAAATTACGGTTAATTCCAGGTATGGACCGCGAAGTGGTAGGTATCATAACGGAATTGATTTGGCGCTCCGTGTTGGTGATACTATTTTCGCAATGTTTTCTGGGAAAGTTCGATACGCAAAATATAATGACGGCGGATTCGGGAATCTGGTTATACTAAGACATTACAATGGACTTGAGACCTTTTATGCCCATCTCAGCAAATTCTTAGTTGCTCCAAATCAAGAAGTAAAAGTAGGGGACCCCATCGCATTAGGAGGCAATACGGGTAGATCTACAGGACCGCACTTACACATGGAGGTCCGCTTTTATGACGCAGCAATCAATCCAGAAGAGATTATTGATTTTGACCATAAAACCTTAAAAAAAGAAAATTTATTTCTTCATCGGGCTTTATTTCGACCCGGCGCAAAACCTTCCGAACAAATTGAGGTACTCTCATCGGAACAACTTGCACTTCAAAATAGCACACCTTCCAATGAAACTTCCGTTGAACAGGCTGCGGTTATTAGCGCACCGGTAGTTAAACCGGTTGTCAAAACGGTTCAAAAGAAATACTATCAGGTTAAATCGGGTGATACTTTGACACGCATTGCAGCCAAATATAGCACCACAGTATCTAATTTATGTAAGCTTAATGGGATTAATCCAAGCAGCACCTTAGTGGTTGGTAAAAATTTAAGAGTAAAATAGTATGAAAGTTGTTTTTGTGGTGTTGATTTCGTTAGTCTTATTGAGTTGTTCGACGTATAATGATGTATTAAAAGGTGACGATTACCCTACCAAGTTCAAGCTTGCCAATGAACTTTACGAAGAAGAAAGTTACGATAAGTGTATTGTGTTATATGAGCAAGTTTATCAACATGCTCCAAAATCAGCCGAAGGTGAGTTTTCTTATTTCAATATGGCGAAAAGCTATTATAACGATGAAGATTACTATATGGCGGGTTATTTTTTCGGATCCTTTGTGCAACGGTATCCGTACAGCTTGAGGTGCGAAGAGTCGTTCTTTCTTACCGCGATGTGCAGTGTTCAAAATTCACCAAAATGGTCCTTGGATCAAACTGAAACCTACGCGGCCTTAAATGCAGTGCAGGCCTTTATTGATAAGTACCCGGATTCTCCATTGATAGACTCATGTAACAGTATTGTCGATGCCTTGTCGTATAAATTAGAATTCAAGGATTTTAATAAAGTGCTTCAGTACAGTAAGACCGAGAATTTTAAATCAGCTTTGGCTTATGCTGATATATTTATGAGTAAATACCCCTTGTCTATTCATGATGAAGAAGTGCTATTTCTGGCCGTGAAAAACGGATATTACTTAACGATTAACAGCATCGAGAGTAAAAAAAAGGAACGAGTTGAGGAAACTATAACAAGATATCGTAACTTTGTATCTGAATACCCGGATTCAGGTTATTTGAACGAGTTAAAGACTTTACTCAAGTCTTGGCAGAATGATTACGAA
>JBJTWL010000132.1:0-18137 GCA_046081745.1 Flavobacteriales bacterium
TTTGTTCATACCTAATAATATGAACCCTTTACGATAGTTGTAATTTCCGTTTTTAGCATCGAATAATAGCAACTTATCGGTGACAAGGTCCGCGAAATGAAAAAAATTCTCTTGTAAGAATCTGGAAGATTCAATAACTAATTTCGATTCATCGGTATTTTTAATCATAGTTTTTACCTCCGCTTCATTCATTTGTGCAATTAGCGGTAAGCAAAATAATGAAAAAACAATGCTCAGCTTTTTCATAAAAAATTATTTTATTTATAGGTTAAAGTACTTAAATTTTTCGTTCAAAATCAAATTGTTCTAAATAATCAGCAACTCGTCGCACAAATTGGCCCCCCAAGGCACCATCTACAACACGGTGATCATACGAGTGCGATAAAAACATTTTATGACGGATACCAATAAAATCACCTTCCGGGGTTTCAATGACCGCTGGAACTTTTCGGATAGCTCCAAGAGCTAAAATGGCAACTTGCGGTTGATTAATGATTGGCGTTCCCATGACATTTCCAAAGGTACCTACATTAGTTATGGTATACGTTCCTCCTTGAATATCCTCAGGTTTTAGTTTGTTGTTTCTTGCATTGTTTGCCAATTCATTCACCGTTTTTGTTAAACCAACTAAGTTTAATCGATCTGCATTTTTTATAACAGGTACTATCAAATTGCCGGATGGTAAGGCCGTAGCCATTCCAACATTAATATCTTTCCTCTTTATAATCGTTGTTCCATTCACTGAAACATTAATCATTGGGAAGTCTTGAATTGCACGAACAACGGCTTCAATAAAGAGGGGCGTGAATGTTATATTTTCACCTTCTCGTTTTAAAAATTCATTTTTAACCTTGTTTCTCCACGTAACAATATTGGTTACGTCAGCTTCAACAAAAGAGGTAACATGCGGAGAAACGCTTTTAGACATCACCATGTGATCTGCAATGAGTTTTCGCATCCGATCCATTTCGATGATTTCATCCGTTCCAGAGGCTACTACAGGAATAGGTGCTGGTTTTTGTTCAATTGACTTTGGTGCTGTAACTACAGGTGTTTCAACTGCCGAAGCTTGCTTGCTTCGTCCTGAAATGTGTGCTAAAATATCTTTTTTTGTTACCCTACCTTCAGATCCTGTTCCTACAATGCCATCTAATTCATCTTGACTTATTCCTTCTTGACTGGCAATGCTTTTAACCAGCGGAGAATAAAAACGCGAAGTTGAACTAAGAACAGCAGGTGCAGCAGTATTTTTATTCGCTGAAGTTGGTGCCTCGGCAACAACCGCTTCAGTTTTGGAGGTATTTTCGGTAGCGGGAGTATCGCTTGTTTTGGCAGGAGCGCTTGAACCATCGGTGGAGAGAATGGCAATGACATCTCCCACTTGCGCTACTTCATCTTTTTGAAATAATTGCTTGGTTAAAACACCTGCAGCTTCTGAAGGCAACTCATTATCTACCTTATCCGTTGCTACCTCCACAAGCGGTTCGTCTAATGCTACGGTGTCGCCTACTTGCTTTAACCAGTTTGTAATTGTTGCTTCAGTTACACTTTCACCCATTTTGGGTAGACGAATTTCTATTTCTGCCATAGTTCTTTCCTAAGATGGTGTAAAGGTATGAAAAAGGGTTTAAAATTCGAGGTTATTTTTAGCTTTGTTGGTCAAGTTTTCTGAAAGAAGTGATTACGATTTGAACGTCCGTAAATACGGAGTAATCCCTGGCATAAAGGATATTTAATTTGTCTAAAAGTCCACGGTCATTTCCAGCATTTTTTAAGGTGGGCGTTAATACACCTGGCGTTAAGGCCGGCAGTTGAGGATCTTTATACCCATCTGTAGTGTCTATAAATCCTACCCACGTTAACCGCCCAATTAGCACCTTGCATATATTCTCAATCAACCCGTTTTTGTTTTGAAAGAACCAAATCGATACGGGCAAGGAGGTTAATAATAACCCAGAAAACGTTAGGTCGAAAAAACGTTTTGATCTCAACGTTTCTGGTCGACTAAGTTTATTGATATTAATTCGATAGGTTTCACCCGAGGTATCAATTGAATTGCTACCTATGATGAAATCTGCATCAGGCTGTGCTATTTTAAAGTCCAAATGGGGTAACTTAATCGAAGTCATCCATTGGATAATTTGATAGGCACTCAAATCTTTAGCACTAAATATTAACTCATCGTATAAATTCAAATTTGTACGATGTTCGAATTCTTTAACGCTATATCGCGCCTCTGGATATGCTTCGTTGATATACGTACCATGTACATACGCTACTTCATTCATGTGTTGAAGCAATAAGAGTTTAATGCGTTTGAATTCAGATTCTTCCCCAATGATTAAGAATCGTTTCTTTCGCGATGGGTTCCACCCGCTAGATTGCTTAAAAATTAGATATCGGATCAATCGATCGATAATGTTCCAGCATAAAAACCAAAGCGCACCGCCAAGTATAAACAATCTTGAAAACTGTAAATCCTTCGGTAGTAATGCATAAGCAATGAGTATAAATATGGTACCAACCGCAGTACCTTTGAGTAATCTCATCGGTTTAAAGGGGGGGTCATAGGTGCCAGCCATGAGGTTGGCGAGCGACCAAATAATCCAGTACGATGGAATCATTGCATAATAAACGACTGCCGGAAAATCAATTTCATTGGATTTCCAAAGCGAGGTAAAACCATATAAGCCCAAAATCCCCACGCCTACATTCCAAAGCATCGGAAATACATGATTGACAATGCGTTTAGAGACCGCCAAAGAGGCTCTAATATAAATTCCTAAATGAATGAATAGTGAAAATAAAAAGGCATAATTCTGCGAGAAATGCTTCCGCGCAAAAATGATCATAGCGCGATAAAAGACAAATACATAATTTACCGAACTTTTCTTGGTACTTTCTCCTTTGTAGTGAATGATCGTGGTGTCAGCTACATACAAATTCTTATAACCCGCTTTTTGTATACGGTAGGATAAATCTATATCTTCACCGTACATGAAAAATGCTTCGTCTAACAGCCCGATTTTCTTCAATACATCATGCCTTAAACCCATGTAGGCCCCGCTTAATACATCCACTTCATTGGTGTCGTGCTCATTTAAATAGGTAAGGTGATAACGTCCGAATTTTTTAGAATTTGGAAATAACCGCGAGATTCCAAAAACTTTATAAAATGCCACCAACGGCGTAGGAAGTCCTCGTTTCGATTCCGGAAGAAAAATCCCTTTTCCATCCACCATTCGAACTCCAATTCCACCTACGTGTTCATTCGCTTCAAAAGCTGCTATTGTTTTTTCAAAGGTTTGCTCTTCAACTACCGTATCTGGATTGAGTAGCACAATGTATTTTCCTTTCGCTAACAGTATCCCTTGATTATTCGCTTTGGAGAACCCGACGTTTTCTTCGTTGATAATCAGATGAACTTGCGGGAATTTTTCTTCGACCATTGCTACCGATCCATCACTGCTTCGGTTGTCGATTACAAATACTTCACACCGCTCAATTCCTTTTGAATTAAACACCGAAAGTAAACATTGCTCCAAAAAATAAGCAACATTATAATTGACTATAATGACCGATAACGCTATGTCTTTATTGGAATTCAATATTTTAAAGCAATACAGGAAATTTCTACAATGGCATCCATGGGAAGTCGACTGATTTCAACCGTTTCGCGCGCAGGTGGGGTTTCAGTGAAATACGTGGCATAAATGTGATTGACCGCTGAGAAGTTATTCAAATCCTTCAGAAATATACTGCATTTTACCACCTCATTCATAGTGAATCCAGCGGCAATGATAATATTCTTTAGGTTTTCCATGACCTGAGTTGTAGCCTCTTCTATGGTTTCATTTTTAAAGGTTCCAGTAAACGGATCTATTGGAATTTGCCCACTTACGTACAATTGATTCCCTGCAATTATGGCAGGTGAATAAGGACCAATAGGAGCAGGTGCATTGGGGATATTTACAGATTGTTTCATAAAATTGCGCGTTTGATGCGTTATGAAGCTAACTTTGTAAAAGTAAAACAAATGAATAAAATGCGTGTACTTGTTGTCGATTTTTACGATTCGTTTGTTTTTAATCTAGTGCATTATTTTGAAACACAACGTTGTCAGGTTGAGGTTTTAACGGACCGCACAATCCCTATTCAAGACCTTAGTTTTCTAATGAATTACGATGGTGTAATTCTGTCTCCTGGCCCCGGTTTACCGCAAGAAACGCATTCAATGCAGGCAATTATTTCATTTTGTAGAGGAAAAATACCCGTATTTGGGGTTTGTTTGGGTATGCAGGGAATTGGACTCGATTTGGGAGGAGAACTCTATAATTTGGCACAAATACGTCATGGAATTACTGATCATGTTACGCTCAACGTCAAGCATGTTCTATTTCACAATCTTCCTTCAGAGATTCAAGTGGGACTCTACCACAGTTGGGCGATAAAAAATGTGGATTCGATGTTGGTTACAGCAGTGGATAAGGAAGGGGTTATCATGGCCATTGAAAATCCACATACCAAACAATATGGCGTGCAATTTCATCCAGAATCGGTAATGACAACTTTAGGCATGGAAATTGTTAAAAATGTGATTTCTAAAATATTTTAGTAGTTTTAAAAAAAAAATAATAACATGAAAAAAATTGCATTACTCTTGACTGTATTTAGCGTTGTTTCGATAGGTTGGTCTCAAACAAAAAAAACTAAAGAATATCATGGTGTGACGTTCTACACGGAAACCACGATTAACGAAGTGCCCGTGGTAATCAATGGTGCGGGGGTTCGAGAAAAGTATTTTATGGACATGTATGTTGCAGCGTTGTATTTGAAAAAGAAATCTACGGATGCATCAAAAATTATTTCAGCCGATGAGGAGATGGGCATTCATATTAAATTAGTTTCATCGATGGTGACGCGCGAAAAGTTTAAAACATCCGTTACTGAAGGGTTTAAAAATGCAAGTTCAGGAAAAGCTACCCAAGAAGAACAGAATAAATTTATGACCTGTTTAAGTGATGAATTTAAAGAAGGGGATAAAATTTACCTTGATTATGTTCCGACCAAGGGCGTGAAAATATATAAAAACGGAGACCTCAAAGGAACCATAGCTGGACTTGAGTTTAAAAAGGCGCTATTCGCGATTTGGTTAGGTACTTCACCTGCCCAAGAAAGTCTTAAAAATGACTTGTTAGATAGGGAATAAGGTACGGATTAAACTTTTTACAGCCTCGTATGTTTTGATTCAAACATCAACAACATGCGGGGCTTTTTTATTTCATTGATTTTTATTCCATTCTTAGTGCTATCACAGAATGGGGTGGTGCGCGGAAAAACATTTAACGTAACCAATAATCAAGCGCTCGAAGGGGTGAAAATATTGATTGTTGAATTATCTACCGGCTCAATTTCAGACGCAGAAGGTAATTTTGAATTCACCAAAATACCACCAGGAATTTACACCTTTAGAGCCACTGCAACCGGATTCAAACCATCCTTTCAAAATGAAATCACGGTAACCAACGCTCGAACCGTAACCTTGGATTTTTCGCTAGAGGAACTTGTTTCAGGGAAGGAATCAGATGAGGTTGTTGTAAAAGGCCCAAAATTTCAGCGAAATACAGAATCCCCGGTTTCCTTAAAGTCGCTCAATGCTACTGAGATTGAACGGCTTCCCGGGGCCAACAGGGATGTAAGTAAAGTAATTGCAGCCTTACCCGGAGTTGCTTCTCGAGCAACCTTTAGAAATGATATTATTATTCGCGGGGGTTCTCCCGGTGAAAATAAATTCTATCTCGATGGTATTGAAGTGCCTAATATCAATCATTTTGCCACGCAAGGTTCAAGTGGTGGTCCCGTCGGCTTATTGAATGTAAATTTCATCAACGAGGTTGATTTTTATTCAGGTGCATTTCCAGCGAACCGCGCGAATGGATTAAGCAGTGTTCTGGCGTTTAAGCAGAAAGATGGAAACGAAGACGGATTGATTACCAATTTCGCATTGGGTTCGAGTGATGCGGCCTTGACGTTTGATGGTCCACTTGGAAAAAAAGCCAATTTTATTTTCTCAGCGCGAAGATCCTATTTACAATTTTTATTTGCGGCGCTGAAATTACCTATTCTGCCAACCTATAATGACTTTCAATACAAGGTGAATGTCGACCTTAATGCCAAAAATCGTATTTCGTTTATTGGACTTGGAGCCATTGATCAGTTTGCCTTGAATGCCGATGTGAACGATGGATTAACAGACACCGCTCAAATTGCTTATAATAAGTTTCTTCTAGGAAATATCCCCATGCAAAGCCAATGGAATTATACCGTTGGAATAAACTATCAACATTTCTCTGAACAGTCCATTCAAACGATTGTGGTTTCTAGAAATATGCTCAATAATAAAGCATATCGATACAAAGATTTAATAGAGACTCCGGCCAATTTATTGCAAAACTATGCCTCATTTGAAGCAGAAAATAAGGTCCGAATGGAACATACTTATCGTAAGAATGGGTTCCGATGGAATGTCGGTTTTGGATACGAGTATGCCCGATATCGCAATGAAACCTATGCGAACATTACAATACAAGGATTTCCAGTAGTCATAGATTACAATTCAGATTTATTTTTAAGCAAGTATGCTTTTTTTACACAGCTAAGTCAGTCCTTTTTTAAGGAGCGTTTAAATGCCTCGTTTGGCTTGCGTATGGATGGATCAAATTATTCAAAAACAATGGCTAATCCATTGAATCAATTGTCACCCTCTTTCTCCTTGAATTATAGAATTAATGAGTCGTTTGCATTGAATGCGAACGTTTCTAGATTTCACCAAATCCCTGCATATACAATACTAGGGTATAGAAATGCATCCGGCGATTTAGTGAACAAGCAAAACGACATTCAATACATCCGTGCAGATCACTTCGTCATTGGGGCTGAATACCGAACCAAGGCCAGTTCTCGTTTCACCTTAGAGGGATTTTATAAAAATTATGACCGCTATCCATTTAGTTTAAAAGATTCCATTTGTTTAGCAAATCAAGGATCTGATTTCGGGGTAGTTGGCAATGAGGCGGTAAAAAGTATGTCGCAGGGAAGAACTTACGGAGGTGAATTCCTCTTTCAACAGAAATTGTATAAAGGGTTTTATGCGGTAGTTGCCTATACCTACGTGATTTCTGAGTTTAAGAATAAAAATGATGAATATGTTCCAACCGCGTGGGATAGTCGTCATATTGTATCCTTAACCGGGGGTAAACGATTTAAAAAAGGGTGGGAGCTCGGGATGCGTTGGTTGTTTTCTGGAGGTTCACCCTATACACCATACGACATTGCCACTTCCAGTTTGATTTCAAATTGGAATATAAATGGTATTGGCCTTTTGGATTATAGTCGCTTGAATACCGAACGTGAGTCAAGTTTCCATCAATTAAATGTTCGACTCGATAAAAAGCTGTTCTTGGATAAGTTTAATATGAATTTCTACCTAGATATTCAAAATTTGTATGGTTATAAAACCAAGGTAGCTCCAATTTTACTGGTGGAAACAGATGCCTCAGGTGCTCCTGTGGTTGATCCAAATGATCCAACCCGCTATAAAACTAAATTAATCGAAAATACCTCAGGCATTGTTCAACCTACGATTGGTATCATCGTCGAGTTCGCAACTAAGAAAAAGGCCTTACCGAAGACCCTTAATCTTCAATAAGTTGGGTAGGATTGGCTTGAATGAACTGTTGCAGTTCACTTGAGTATTCAAATTTGTGTTTTGCGAATTCAACAAACTCTGGGCTTAGTGGAAAGGTATCGTTTATTTTTTTTCCATAGATAAAGGTTAGCATGCTCTTCGGAATGGTTAAGCTTGAATCTCGTTGAAGGTTATTGCGTACTCCTATTAAATAATGGGTAACAGTTTCTTGGTAAATGGCTTTCCATTTGGGGTCCTTTTCAAAATAATCGGTCCATTGATCCAGCGCAGGATTCGAATAGGTGACGGATTCAACTACTGGCGCTTTTGGTTCATTTTGCACGTTTTTTAGAGCCACTTTTTGATGGTGTAAGGGCGGATGTTCAGTTGATTTATTCGGTTTGTCGCTCATTAAAGGTTCCTTCGAATTAGAACGCTGAACATCGAATGGTACATTTGGAGTACCTTGCTTCGGTGCCGCATGTTTTGAAGGCGCTTTTCTCGCCGGTGTACACGAATAAAATGTCAAAATCAAACATGCAACAAAATACCTGAACATTCGAGTGGTTTTAATGGGGTTAATCATTTTAGTTACTGAAAAGTATTGCCTATCTTTGCACCCAAATTACAAATAAAAATGGCAACAAACAGAACTTTCACAATGCTTAAGCCCGATGCGATTGAAAATGGTCACATGGGTAAGATTATCGACATGATTATTCAAGACGGGTTTACCATTAAAGCGATGAAATATACACGCTTAACGACAGAACAAGCGAGTAAATTTTATGAAGTGCACAACGAGCGTCCGTTCTACGGTGAATTGGTAGAATATATGACTTCAGGTCCAATCGTTGCGGCAATTCTTGAAAAAGAAGATGCGGTTGCTTCTTTCCGTAAATTAATTGGTTCAACCGATCCAGCGGAGGCAGCGGAAGGAACGATCCGTAAAGCATATGCAGAAAGTAAAGGTAGAAATGCGGTTCATGGTTCAGATTCAGATGAAAATGCTGCGATTGAAGGTGCATTTCATTTTTCCGCGAATGAGATTTTCTAATTCGAATTAAATAACTCTTTAAAGACCACCTTGTGTGGTCTTTTTCATTTCCATGAAAAATTTAGAAGCGACCGAAAAACGCAGAACGTTTGGAATCATTTCGCATCCGGATGCTGGTAAAACCACGCTAACTGAAAAGTTGTTGCTTTTTGGTGGTGCCATTCAGACGGCCGGTGCAGTAAAGAATAATAAGATTAAGAAATCGGCCACCTCGGATTTCATGGAAATTGAAAAGCAACGGGGTATTTCTGTAGCCACTTCGGTTATGGCGTTTCAATATCACGGAAAGCAAATTAATATTTTAGATACCCCGGGACATAAGGATTTTGCAGAGGATACGTTTAGAACCCTGACCGCCGTAGATTCCGTAATCCTCGTGATTGATTGCGCGAATGGGGTAGAGGAGCAAACAAAACGTTTGATGGAAGTATGTCGAATGCGAAAAACTCCGGTTATCATTTTCATTAATAAATTAGACAGGGACGGTAAGGAGGCCTTTGATTTGTTGGATGAATTGGAAAAAACCTTGGATATACGGGTTTGTCCATTAACCTGGCCTATTGGAATGGGAGATCGGTTTCAAGGCGTTTACAACATCTATCAGAAAGGGTTAAATCTTTTTGCAGCCAACAAAACTAAAATCTCCGAGGAGGTAGTTTCCTTTGAGGATATCAATAATGCAGAGTTAGATGAGATCATTGGTGAGCAACCTGCCGCTGAATTGCGCGAGGAATTAGCTATGGTTGAGGGGGTTTATGACGAATTCAATCGAGATTCGTACTTGGCAGGGGATGTCGCTCCGGTCTTTTTTGGCTCTGCGGTGAATAATTTCGGAGTCAAAGAATTGTTGGATACGTTTTGTGAGGTTTCGCCTTCACCGCGTGGTCGTGAAACCGATAAACGGTTCATAGTGCCGTCTGAGGAAAAGTTTAGTGGGTTTGTGTTTAAAATTCATGCTAATCTTGATCCAAAACACCGCGACCGTATCGCGTTTTTAAGGATTGTATCCGGACGATTTGAACGGAATCAGTTTTACTATCATGTGCGTTCCGATAAAAAAATGAAGTTTCCAAATCCAACTTCGTTTATGGCTCAAGACAAAAGTGTCATTGATGAAGCGTTCCCTGGAGATGTGGTCGGACTATACGATTCAGGGAATTTTAAAATAGGTGATACCCTGACCGAAGGCGAAAAAATGATGTACCAAGGAATTCCAAGTTTCTCGCCTGAAATATTCCAAGAATTGGAGAATTTAGATCCACTAAAATCAAAACAATTGGATAAAGGGATTCGACAACTCATTGATGAAGGGGTGGCACAGTTGTTTATCCAACAACCGGGTAATCGAAAAATTGTAGGAACGGTTGGGCAGTTACAATTTGAGGTAATCAACTATCGATTGATTCATGAATATGGGGCTAATTGTCGTTTTGTACCAAGAAATTATTTTAAGGCATGTTGGTTAACATCGGATGATGATGCCGAAATCGAGCGTTTCAAGCGCGCAAAAACTAACCACATGGCGATAGATAAAGATGAAAACTGGGTTTTCTTAGCGGAAACTCCTTTTTTACTGTCAATGGCAGAACAGGATTATCCAAAGATTACCTTCCATAAATCATCAGAATTTAAGTTACAGCGGAACGACTAGATTTTTTTTAGAATAATTCGATTTCGTCGAATTTGAATCCTTTTTTTATGATCATTATTTTCAACGAAGGTACGAATTCAAAAAAGTACTTTCGGTAACCTAAGTTATTTTAATGGTTTTTTTGAATGTAAATCCTTGGTTAACTCAAGATATTGGGAAGTATATGTCCCATCATGATTACGAAGCAAAACGTGTTGTTCTTCCAGGCGTACCGCTTGCTTTGAATAGGCACTTATCGTACGAACTGCTTCGTTGTGTTGATTCAATAATGTAATTCTCTTAAATTCATGAAAGTCATTAGAGCCTGTACATGGAGCAATTAATTCCAACTGATCGCTCGGGTAAATCATCCAATAACTACCCGTTTCCGAAAGTAGCGAAAAACAGGCACGAATCCATGCAGAAAAAGCTTCCGAATTGCTATGTTTTTGTATACTATTACGTAGCGAAGAGCTATTGTCAGTAAAGTAATATGGCGGATTACTGATGATTAAATCGTATTCCAAAACGGATGGGTTTAACAGATCGTCATGTATGACCTGGATTCGGTCATGAAACGGACTCGATTCTACGTTTTTATAACATTCATCTGCTGATTTTGCATCCACTTCAATGCACGTAACCAGTGCTTGGGGAAAGCGTTGTGCCATCATCAAACCAAGGACACCACAGCCAGCACCGGCATCTAAAATTCGACTTGGGGAATCATGCTGCACAAGTGCCCCAAGCATCATAGCATCTGTTCCGAATGGAAGGGAATACTCGTTGTGAAGTATACTAAAATGCTTAAAATGAAAGGTCCGCAATCCCTAATATGCTTTAGCGAAGATTACACGCTGTGCTGATGGTTTTCCCGTTACCATGCATAATCCTGGATCCTTTGGTCCATCAAACGGGATACAACGTATGGTTGCTTTGGTTTCATTTTTTATCAACTCCTCTGTTTCCGCAGTCCCATCCCAATGGGCCAGGAAAAATCCTCCTGCGTCAATACGCTGCTTAAATTCTTCGTACGTATCTACACTGAAGGTATTGGCTTCTCGATGTGCTTTAGCACGTTCTAATAAATTAATTTGAATTTCATCCAGCAAGGCAGCAATGTGTTCAATAACCCCATCAAGCGCAACGGAAGTTTTTTCTTTGGTGTCTCTTCGAGCAATTTCAACGTTCCCATTCTCCAAATCTCTTGGACCCATGGCTAATCGAATTGGCACTCCTTTGACTTCATATTCATTGAATTTCCATCCCGGACGTTTGTTGTCATCGCCATCAAACTTGAATCTGATTCCTAAGTTTTTCAACGCATTTCCCATGGATTTAAATTTCTCTTCGATCATCTCAAATTCCGCTTCGGTCTTATAAATTGGAATTGCAACCACTTGTATCGGTGCCAATTTGGGAGGTAATACCAATCCTTCATCATCCGAATGCGTCATCACTAAGGCGCCCATCAAACGCGTACTTACACCCCACGAAGTAGCCCATACATGATCTAGTTTCCCTGACTTGTCCGCAAATTTAACATCAAATGCTTTGGCGAAATTCTGTCCTAAAAAATGAGAAGTTCCTGCTTGTAATGCTTTACCGTCTTGCATCATAGCCTCAATACAGAGCGTGTCATCTGCACCAGCAAACCGTTCACTGGCTGTTTTTCGTCCCATGATGACGGGCATCGCCATAAACTCTTCGGCGAACGTGGCATATACTCGAAGCATCTGGTTTGTTTCTTCAATGGCTTCTTCTCGTGTGGCGTGGGCCGTATGACCTTCTTGCCATAAAAATTCGGCAGTACGAAGGAATAAGCGCGTGCGCATTTCCCATCTCACCACATTGGCCCATTGATTAATTAGTATGGGTAAATCTCGGTATGACTGAATCCAATTTCTGTAGGAATTCCAAATGATGGTTTCTGATGTTGGACGGATGATTAGTTCTTCTTGCAGTTTAGCCTCGGGATCAACTACTACACTTTTTCCGTCGTCAGACATTTTTAATCGATAATGGGTAACTACCGCACATTCTTTCGCAAATCCTTCCACATGGCTTGCTTCCTTACTTAGGTATGATTTTGGAATAAACAACGGGAAATAAGCATTAGAATGGCCTGTTTCTTTGAACATTCTATCTAGCACATCACGCATGTTTTCCCAAATGGCATAGCCATAGGGTTTAATTATCATGCAGCCTTTTACATCGGAATGTTCAGCTAAATCAGCATTGTGAACCAAGTCATTGTACCACTTGGAATAGTCTTCTTGTCGCGTTGTTGCGTTTTTTGCCATGTCCTTTAAAATGATTGCAAAGGTACGTTTTTCCTAGAACCTAAGGTGTGGTTTTTCCTTGAAACGGAATTCCTAATCAAATAAAAACTGTTGTTTGGTAGTTTTAAACCCTTCAACAAATATCGTTTTTACCGTATCACTGGATGGAGAGTTTTTTATAAGATAAACGGTACAATCTACTGTGCTTCCTCCATAGGATCCTGCCTTAATGTAATCATTTAAGTTGAATTCTACCAGGCCATTAACATCCGTGTACTCCGTCATAACAAATGGACTTTGAGGTGGGTTTTGGGTGACACCATCGATGACTACTTTGGCGCTCAATTTCGGTTGACCCTTGTAGCCAACATATACTCTAAGTATGGTATCGTCTTGCTTGCTGCAGCCGTTCATTAAAAACCCAACAGCGAATAGTAGAAATAGGAAGAATGGCTTCATGAACTGTTTATTTAAATCAAAGATAAGTAACTTCCCTTGGTTTTACAAATGTTCGTAAATTTGAATCAATGAAAACACTAATCGATTTTTTCGAGCACATTCATCCGGTTTGGGCAGCGCTTATCGCAACGGTATTTACGTGGTTAGTAACAGGTGCTGGGGCGGCTTTGGTGTTTCTATTTAAAAGCATGCATCGCGGTGTTTTGGATGCCATGTTGGGATTCACCGGTGGAGTTATGGTAGCGGCCAGTTTTTGGTCCTTATTGAATCCATCCATTGAAATGTCGGAAAAATTATACCCATCGATGCCATGGATGCCCGCTGCCGTTGGATTTCTTACAGGCGCCTTGTTTTTGTATGTATTGGATAAAAAGATGCCTCACCTTCATTTAAATTTCAATGAGGATGAATCTGAGGGGGTTAAAACTCAATTGCATAAAACTACCTTATTGGTGTTGGCAATTACTCTGCACAACATTCCTGAGGGGTTGGCAGTTGGCGTTTTATTTGGGGCAGCGGCCAACGGCTTAGGTGGTGCAACCATTGGTGGTGCAGTAGCCCTGGCCATAGGCATTGCCATTCAGAATTTTCCCGAAGGTTTTGCCGTCGCTATGCCCTTAAGAAGGGCAGGGGCAAGTAGATTTAAATCCTTTTGGTATGGACAACTCTCTGCTATTGTAGAACCGATCGCCGGGGTAGTTGGTGCCCTTGCAGTGATTTACATACAACCGATCTTACCGTTTGCATTGGCCTTTGCCGCTGGGGCCATGATTTTTGTGGTCGTTGAAGAGGTGATACCCGAAACACAACGTGATAAATACACCGACTTGGCCGTGCTAGGATTTATTGGCGGATTTGTGGTGATGATGATTTTGGATGTAGCCTTGGGGTAGGACAAAAGAACTTTTGGACTTTGTATTCTCTTAGTGTCTAAATATCTTAACATCCAAATGTCTTAATGTCCATCCGTCTTTTGCAATCTATCCACAAATCGCCTCTTCGGTAGCCTTAAGAATTTCACGTACTTCTTCCAAGGTTGGTGCCTCCGCATAGGTTCTTAGGACCGGTTCTGTACCTGAAGGACGAATCATTACCCAGCGGTCGTCATCAAAGAAATACTTAAACCCATCCGTAGTTTTAACCTCTCTTACCTGGTATTTACCAAAGGATTTGTAATTGTTTTCTTGACAATTTGTAATGATCTTTTGCTTTAACGATTCGGTGATGTGTAGGTCGTTTCGCTCGAATTTAAAAGGGCCAACGATCTCATAAACCTCTTCAATCAATTCATCAAGAGTTTTTCCTGATTTCGCCATAAATTCCCATAGAATAAGCCCCATCCAAATACCATCCCGCTCAGGGATATGTCCCTTAACGGCAATGCCACCTGATTCTTCCCCGCCAAGTAGAACGTCTTCTTTCACCATGATGGCCGCGATGTCCTTGAACCCAATTTTTGTGGTAGTGTGTTCTAATCCGTAATGTTCACACATTTTGTAAACCCGAGGCGTAACGCTAAATGCAATGGCAACCTTACCGCTCATTCCTTTGTATTTCACTAAATAGTGAATCAATAACAAGATAATGTGATGAGAATCTACAAATTCGCCATGGCTATCATATAAACCAATGCGGTCAGCATCTCCATCCGTGGCCAACGCACAATCGATGTTTTGATGACTTTTAATGTACGCAGCAAGTTCTTGTAAATTTTTCCCAATCGGTTCAGGCGCTTGCCCATAAAACGATGGATTATGTTCACAGTGCATTAAGGTTGTGTCCGGGAGAACCTGCGGAATGACGCGCTGTCCAGCCCCATACATCGCGTCGTACATTAATCGTAACCCTGAATTTTGAATGGCAGGTAAATCGAAGCTTGTTTTGACGTGATCGATGTACTCTTTTTCGAGTGGAAGAACCTCGATCTGTCCAACTTTTAATTCATTTTCAATCGAGAAATTCGCGTAATCAATACTGCATACATCAGGAATGATGGCTTCAATTTCGTTAATTTTTTCAGGCTGTAGCGGTCCGCCGAATTTAGCTTTTAATTTAAATCCATTGTACGATGGTGGGTTGTGACTTGCGGTAAGGATAATTCCAATTTCGCATCCATGTTTGTGGGCACCCAAAGAAATCATAGGCGTAGACACAAATCCCTGCGCAATATAAACCTTGATTCCTTGTTGAACCAATACAGCCGCTGCCGTATTCATGAATAATTCCCCCGCAAAACGGCAGTCATGTCCAATTACTACAGACGGATGGTCAAAATGATTATTGAGCCAAATACCCGTTGCTTCGGTTACACGTGCTACGTTTTCAACGGTAAAATCTTGAGCGATTATTGCTCGCCATCCGTCAGTACCAAATTTAATTTTCTGTGCCAATGCTTATGCGTTAAAGTGATTAAATGTTTTTGTAATGATCGCTATACATTCATCCATATCTGTTTCAGTGATGACCAACGGGGGAGTAAAGCGAATGATGTTTCCGTGGGTAGGTTTAGCGAGCAACCCGAATTCCGCTAACTTCATACAGAAGTTCCAAGCGGTATCACTATCTGGAGAATCGTTTATGACAACGGCATTCAGTAGGCCTTTACCACGAACTAGGGTGAAAATTTTGTGTTGATTTACAAGTTCCTGCATGGCATGTCGGAATTTCTCCCCCATGCGACGTGCATTTTGCATAAGGTGTTCATCCATGAGCACATTCAGAGCTTCGGTTGCTACCGCTACGGCTAAAGGATTTCCTCCAAACGTGGAACCGTGTTGACCGGGCTTAATTACATTCATGATCGCATTGTCCGCTAACACACCTGAAACAGGATACACTCCTCCGCCCAAAGCCTTCCCCAGAATCAATATGTCCGGTCGCTGGTACGTAGCTTGTCGTTCGCACTGATTCGTACAGGTACAGTCACCGCATACGGCGAGCATACTTCCGGTTCGGGCCAATCCGGTTTGTATTTCATCCGCGATAAACAGGGTATTTGTTTCAGTACATTGGCTTCGAATGACCTTTAAAAAATCGGTATCAGGCACTACCACACCAGCCTCACCTTGAATGGGCTCCACTAAAATTCCGATGGTGTTAGGAGCGCTAAGGGCCTCTGTTACGGCTTGGATATCATTAAATGGAATGCTAATAAATCCAGGCGTATGCGGACCAAAGTTATTTTTAGAATCAGCATCCGAAGAAAAGGAGATAATGGTGGTTGTCCTTCCGTGGAAATTCCCATTACAAACGATAATATTTCCTTGATTTTCTGCGATACCCTTTACTTCATAGGCCCATTTTCTGGCCAATTTAATCGCTGTTTCTACTGCTTCAGCACCGGTATTCATCGGGAGGAATTTGTCAAAACCAAACGTGGTATGTAAAAACTCCTCAAAAGGTCCCAACAAGTTATTATGAAACGCTCTTGAGGTTAGGGTTAAGGTCTTCGCTTGATTGATTAATGCATTGGTGATTTTTGGGTGACAATGCCCTTGATTAACTGCAGAGTAGGCGGATAGAAAGTCGTAATATTTATTTCCTTCTACATCCCAGACATGAACTCCTTCTCCTCGTTCAAGGACTACTGGAAGTGGGTGGTAATTATGTGCACCGTATGTATCTTCTAAAGAAATAAATGCGGTTGATTTGGTGTCTTGTGTCATTTGCATGAACAAAGATAGCTACTTCAGTCTTTAGTAATAATAACAAATTTTCATGAATCGTTAATTTTTAATTTTGATATCTTTGTACGGTGAAGAAATTTCTCTTTTTCAGGTTGCTTTTTTTGTGCCTTGGGTTATTTGCTGCTTTGCCAATGTTGCGAAGTATTTCACATACGGTTGAGTTTCCCGTTAAAAAGAATCTAACAAGCCACTCAAAGCTAATTTTTTCTACAACTGATGTAGGAATTGAATTTGAGAATTTCGTAGACGAAGAATTTGATGAGGAGTTTGACGATGATGATTTGGATCATTTTAACACCTTTCATGTTTCAAACGATTTTATTTCGTTAGTCCCGATTTACCAGGAACAAAGCATCAAGTTTTGGAGGGATTGTAAACCCTGGTTTCCAAGAAATGTATATTTAAGAAATAGAAATTTAAGGCTGTGATACTTAGATCCTTGATCTAAATTATTCACTTAAATTTTTATATATGTCATTAGAAAATGTAGATGCAACACTGCACCGCATAGCTCATTATTTACCATCCCAAGCGCCTCTAAAAGATTTTATACATCATAATACGCTACATGCGTTTCAAGGAAAATCATTTCATCAAGCCTTGAATGATGTCAATAAAATCTTTGGATATCAAACCTATTTGCAACTTGAAGGATATCGAAATTTATTCAAAGAAGGTAAGATAAAAGAGGAGTATCTATACCGCGGATTAAACGCAGACGAAAGATTCAAATGGAAACAGCGCTTGTTTTTTGAGTCGTTTGATGAAAATGTAAATCCTGAAATAGGGCGACTTCGTTCGATTTGGAAATCGAAATACAAAGTAGATATGGATTCACTTGTATTTCCTAATTTATTCAGAATCACCTTAAGTTATTTGGATCAAGGAATTTCGACCTGGCAATTTCCTATTCATGAGGATGGTTTTCTTGCTTCAATTCGTGAATTAGCGTCAAACAGTTCATCCAGTTTATTTAAGTGTGCTCGTTCAAAGCGTTTATTATTGGATAGAAATGTAGGTCTGAATGAGCTACTAGCACTTGTTGTTGGAAATCCGTTGTTTTACGAGCGGTATTTATTTGATCAACAGTTTGCGCATCCAGGATACTCAGGTATGGTTGCTGTCCTTGAAAACTACCAGCAATTCTTGGTCAAACCTCGAAAAATTTCATTATCCGATTTTATCTGTCTAGAGTTGCTTCTTGAAATTGATGCCTTGGATTACAAGTTTGGTGAAGTTTGGTCATCAATGTCCAATATGGCAGGCGATTTAAGTCCTGAACTAACGTTCGATTTTGAAAGTGATGTGGTGGCTGAACTGAAGCGCCGTTGGCAGG
>JBJTWL010000133.1:0-2996 GCA_046081745.1 Flavobacteriales bacterium
GACTGGACACTTGTTAAAGGTTGAACGCCGCTTTGATTCGGTCCACGTAATCGAGGTTCTCCCACGTAAACAACTCTACCTCCACGGATTTTTTCTCGCCGTTCGGTGCTTCAAATACCTTGATTTTCTTTTCATAATCACGTCCCATGTGACCATAAGAAGCGGTTTCAGAATAAATGGGATTACGAAGTTTCAAGCGTTGTTCAATAAAGTACGGACGCATGTCGAAAATACCTTCAATTTTCTTAGCGATTTCGCCATCGGTCATATCCACTTTGGAAGTACCGTAAGTTTCGATGAACAATCCACACGGTTTTGCCACTCCAATGGCATACGACACTTGCACCAAGACCTCATTGCACAATCCTGCTGCCACCATATTTTTTGCAATGTGGCGGGTTGCGTAAGCTGCTGAACGGTCTACTTTAGATGGATCTTTTCCGGAAAAGGCACCACCACCGTGCGCTCCTTTTCCTCCGTAAGTATCTACAATGATTTTTCTTCCAGTTAATCCCGTATCACCGTGCGGTCCACCAATCACAAATTTCCCGGTCGGGTTAATGTGGTAGGTGATTTGATCGTTGAATAGTTTTTGTAATTCCGGCTTCAATTTCGTTTTGACACGAGGAATCACGATTTCAATAATGTCTTTTTTAATTTTCGCTAACATCGTTGCTTCCTCAGCAAAGTCATCGTGTTGGGTAGAAACCACAATCGTGTCGATGCGTTGAGGCACGTTGTCATCGCTGTATTCAATCGTTACTTGCGATTTAGCGTCTGGACGCAAATACGGAATAAGTTGAGCTTCTGTATTGCGGATTAAGGACATTTCTTGTAAAATTTTATGCGCCAAATCCAAGGCCAACGGCATGTAGTTATCCGTTTCTTTGGTGGCATATCCAAACATCATCCCTTGGTCGCCTGCCCCTTGATCTTCGGGGTTGGTGCGTTCAACGCCTTGATTGATGTCGGAAGATTGCTCATGAATGGCAGAGAAAATACCGCAAGAGTTCGCGTCAAACATGTACTCCGATTTCGTATACCCGATTTTTTGAATGGTTTCCCGAGCAATTTTTTGAACATCGAGGTAAACGTTGGTTTTAACCTCTCCCGCCAACACCACTTGACCCGTAGTTACTAGGGTTTCACATGCCACTTTCGACGTTGGGTCAAAGGCCATGAAATGATCAATCAACGCATCAGAAATTTGATCTGCTACTTTATCCGGGTGCCCTTCTGACACCGACTCTGAGGTAAATAAATATGCCATTTATAGATTTGTTTTGTGCAAAAATAGGGAATTCCGTTGAATTTTACAGCGCCTTACCAAAGTGGTTTTCCGGCATTCACGCGATCTTTCAATAGGGCGTTTGGTCTATACCGATCCTCTCCATATCGTTCATACAAAGAATTCAACTCGTTTAGTATAACTTCTGGTCCTATTTCTTCGGACCACGCTAGCAATCCTTTCGGATAATTTACCCCTTTCATCATGGCTAAATCCACATCGCTTGGAGAAGCTACCTGCATCAAGACCGCATCATAAGCTTCATTAATTAACATCGCAATAATGCGCTTAAAAATCACCTGAAGCAACGCTTCGTCGGGTGTTGGATTGCTTCGATCCATCGAATAATCATAAAACCCTCGTCCTGTTTTACGACCATAAAGGCCTGCTTCTTTTAACCGTTTTTGAGTAAAGGAAGGTTTAAACCGAGGGTCATAGTAAAACGCTTCGAACACCGTTTCTGTAACCGTATAGTTTACATCATTGCCAATATAATCCATCAATTCAAACGGGCCCATTTTAAAGCCACCAATAGAAGTCATGGCGTGATCAATGGTTACAAAATCGGCTAAACCTTCTTCATAGATTCTCAAGGCTTCGCCATAAAATGGTCTAGCTACACGATTTACAATAAACCCTGGGGTATCCTTACAAATAGCGACCGTTTTACCCATGCCTAAAATAATCTCTTGTGCTTGCGAAACCACTGCTTCATCGGTTAATACGCTGGGAATAATTTCCACCAAAGGCATTAGGGTGGCAGGATTAAAAAAGTGAATTCCTAGAAAGCGTTCCGGTTGTTTTAAGGCAGTCGAAATGGATGCAATCGAAATGGAGGAAGTATTCGATGCAAGGATGCACGTTGGAGAAACTAATCCCTCCAAGGCCTTAAATACCTCATGTTTAATGGGTAGATTTTCTACGATGGCTTCAATCACTAAGTCTGCGTGTTGAGCGGCATCCAAGTGGGAGACAAACTGAATACGACTTAACATTGCTTCATGTGAAGTGGCGTCAATTTTTCCTTTTTCCAATAACGTGTCAAGCGATTTAATTATGCCTGCTTGCGCCTTACCTAATTGATCGGATGAAAGGTCGTATAACCACGTTTCAAACCCTTTTTGAGCGGATAATTGGGCGATTCCGGCACCCATGGTACCTGCACCTACAACAAATATTCGTTTAGTCATTACTTTCCTGTAAAATTTGGTTTTCTTTTGTCTAAAAAAGCTTGCACCCCTTCGTTAAAATCTGCGGTATTCCCTGCTACCACTTGTAAATTTAATTCAGTATCTAATTGTTCATCCAAGGATTGAAACCAACTTAGTTGCACTGCTTTTTTGGTCAAGGCAAGGGCTTTGGTAGGCATGTTGGCAATCTGCGTAACGAAATCCGTGGTAAAGGTCTCATAGGAATCTGCTGGAACTGCCTTAAAAATCATATTCATTTGTTCGGCCTCTTTGGCACTCACCTTATCACCCGTCATCATCAAGGCCAAGGCTTTTTGCGATCCGATTAAGCGCGGAAGAAAATACGTGCCTCCAGAATCTGGAATTAATCCGATTTTCGAGAATGCTTGAATAAAACTCGCGTGTTCATGGGCTATCACCACATCAGAAGCCAGGGCGATATTCGCTCCTGCACCCGCAGCAACCCCATTCACTAGGGCGATCACTGGTTTTTCTAACGCTACAATCTGACGGATAAT
>JBJTWL010000134.1:0-10868 GCA_046081745.1 Flavobacteriales bacterium
ATCAACCCTAGGCACGAAAACAGGAACCTGACGAGTTTATTCCAGCTCCTTTTGATCCATCCGCTCTAGATCCAAAGAAAAAAATGGTCGTTAAAGAGAAAGAGCGAAAACCAGATACCGATGTTGATCGCTCAAAAAAACCTAAAATGGACGCCTACAAAAAAAGTGGGAAAAAGGACCGTTTTTTTGACGACGATGATGACGATGATTTATCAGGAAGTTTATTTTCGTTTGATGACGAGGACGAAGATGAATAATAGATGTTACTAATTCGAGGCCAATCTGAGATTGGCCTTTTTTTGTACCTTTGCGCCCATGTCGGAAACATATTCCCACTTTCTTCAACACCCCGTATTTAAAGTTGTTTCCGAACTGAGTTCCCAACAAAAAATACCCGCGTTTGTTATCGGTGGATATGTACGAGATGCGTTTTTAGGTAGGCCATGTAAAGACATTGACATCGTTGTTGTTGGTGATGGCCCAGAATTCGCCGCTCAAGTGGCCAACAAGCTTCGCGTTAAGAACCTTTCTATTTACAAACGATATGGTACTGCGCATTTTCGTTACAAGGACCTTGATGTTGAATTCGTAGGAGCCCGAAAAGAATCATACACAGAGGATTCTAGAAAACCGTCTACCCTGCCAGGAACCTTACGAGATGATCAGCTGCGGCGAGATTTCACCATAAACGCATTGGCTTTCAACTTAAACCGAGAACAATTTGGTCAACTTGAAGACCCCTTTAATGGATTAGAAGATTTAGAAAGAGAAGTACTTCGAACCCCCTTAGATCCCGTAATAACGTATTCCGACGATCCGCTTCGGATGATGCGGGCAATTCGGTTTGCCACCCAATTGAATTTTAAAATTGCAGGGCCATCACTGCAAGCGATACAACAGCAACCTGAACGGATTGCCATTGTTTCCATGGAACGAATTGCCACAGAACTCAATAAAATCATGAGTTCAGAAACCCCTTCCCGTGGATTTTATTTATTAAAAGTTAGTGGCTTATTGCCTCATATTTTCCCAGAGTTACTCGCGTTAAGCGGGGTAGAAACCATTAACGGTCATAGCCATAAAGATAACTTTGATCACACCCTTGAAGTATTGGATAACATTTGTAAGCATACCGATAACCTATGGCTTCGATGGGCTGCATTGTTACACGATATCGCGAAACCCCCTACAAAACGATATGACCCACAAACGGGGTGGACCTTCCACGGTCACGAGGAGCTTGGCGCACGTATGGTTCCTAAACTTTTCAAAAAACTAAAGTTGCCCTTAGATGGCAAAATGAAATACGTACAAAAGCTTGTGCGACTTCACCTACGCCCGATTGCCTTGGTAAAAGGTTCGGTTACCGATTCCGCGATACGCCGTCTTCTATCGGAGGCAGGAGATGACATTGAAGATTTGATGACACTTTGCAGTGCAGACATTACCTCCAAGAACGAATTCAAAGTTAAACGATACCGTAAGAATTTTGAATTAGTGAGTGAAAAATTAAAACTCGTCGAAGAAAAGGATCGAATTCGAAATTTTCAACCCCCGATAAGTGGAGAATATATCATGTCATATTATGGCATTGGGCCGTGTTCGGAAATCGGAATTATTAAATCTGCTATAAAAGAAGCCATACTAGAAGGGAAAATAGAAAATACCTTTGAACACGCTGAACAAGAAATGCATGAACTCGCAAACAACTTAGGATTAGTTCCTGTTAAGTCTAAATAAATAACTTTGTAAAAAAAAACACATGCCTGGGTTAAAGTTCAGAGTATTACTAGATTCCGATCATAAAGATGAAGTCTTTCGCGACATCGTACTTTCTGATGAGCACAATTTTGAAACATTTTATAAAGCCATCATGAACGCTTTCGATTTCAAAGGGGATCAAATGGCAAGCTTTTATGTATCAAATGACGAATGGGACAAAGGGCATGAAATCAACCTTATGGACATGTCCTATGACGACGACGCCTTGGATGCGCCAGCGAATGTAATGAGCAAAGCCATATTAAAAGATTTCGTTGATGAGCCCGATCAAAAATTTATATTGGTCTATGACTTCATGTGCATGTGGATATTTTTAATTGAACTCATTGGCTATGAAGCGGAACCAAGCAGCGAGGCACTCACTGTCTTAGAAGTTGGAAATGCTCCCAAAGAAAATTCGAAAGAAGCATTGGAAGAGGACTTTTTTGCCAGCGGTGGTGGGTCTGAAATTCAAGGAGACGGCGGCGATGAGGATGAATTTGGGTTTAATGACTATGACGACGATTATAACGATGAGGATTTTAACGATTATAATGAATTTGAATATTAATGGCTACGCATGATCCCATTGGCTTAGCCATACATGACTTCCTGAAGACCAAAAAACCGGCTGATATTATTGTCACAGCAGATCTTTGCGATGACGATATTATTCCGGTAGAAGTGCTTTTTAGGACCTATGAAGAAATGCCGGCACTGGAACAGCATGCAATGTCCTTGTCAACAGGAAGTGTTTTAGATGTTGGTGCAGGAGCTGGTCCTCACAGCATTTACCTGAGCGAAATCGGCATGCAAGTCAAGGCTATTGATACCTCACAGGGTGCTGTAAACTACCTTAAGTCCATGAATATTGATGCACGGTGTATGGACATACTGCACATGAAAGACGAAACCTATGATACCATTTTGTTATTAATGAATGGCATCGGTATCGCAGGCACAAAAGGCAAGTTACCGGACTTTCTCAAACACCTTAAAACACTATTGAATCCCGGCGGACAAATTTTGTGCGACTCTTCGGATGTTGCCTTTTTATACGAAGAAGAAGATGGATCGTATTGGATGGATTTGAATGCAGAATACTATGGGAATTTTAAATTTCAATTACATTACAAAAAAGAATCTTCTGAAATTTTTGATTGGTTGTACATTGACTATGATAACCTGCATGATATTGCAAGTGGTCTTGGGTTTAAATGTAAACGACTAGAAATCGATGATCATCATTTTTTAGCGCAATTAACCTTGTAATGAATTAAAACACAATGTGTATTTTTGTGATCAAATAAAAGCAAAACAATGAGTGTACTGGTAAACAAATCGTCTAAAGTTATAGTTCAAGGTTTCACCGGCAGCGAAGGTACCTTCCACGCAGGTCAAATGATTGAATATGGTACAAACATAGTAGGTGGAGTTACACCTGGAAAAGGTGGAACCACGCATTTAGACCGACCAGTATTTAATACAGTAAGTGACGCGGTATCAACGACCGGTGCAGACGTATCTATTATTTTTGTTCCGCCAGCATTTGCGGCGGATGCTATCATGGAAGCAGCGGAAGCTGGAATTAAAGTGATTGTTTGCATCACTGAAGGCATCCCAGTAAAAGACATGGTGAATGCTAAAGAGTACATCAAAGGATTTAATTGCCGATTAATCGGTCCAAACTGTCCAGGAATAATTACAGCTGGCGAGGCTAAGGTTGGAATCATGCCTGGGTTTGTTTTCAAAACAGGCAAAATTGGAATTGTATCCAAATCAGGAACACTTACCTATGAAGCAGCGGATCAAGTTGCCAAAGCAGGACTTGGAATTACTACAGCCATTGGTATAGGCGGAGATCCGATCATTGGAACTACCACAAAAGAAGCGATTGAATTATTGATGAATGATCCTGAAACCGAGGGCATTGTAATGATCGGAGAAATTGGCGGAAACTTGGAAGCCATTGCAGCACGATGGATTAAAGAGCACGGAACAAAACCGGTTGTTGGCTTTATTGCCGGAGAAACTGCACCTAAAGGTCGCACCATGGGACATGCTGGTGCTATTGTGGGTGGAACTGATGATACCGCTGAAGCCAAGAAACGAATCATGCGTGAGTGTGGTATCCATGTGGTAGATTCTCCAGCACATATCGGGATTAAAATGTCTGAGGTAATCGGAATTACTGCCTAATACTTCTACTGCTATTTTCACAACCTTGTGATAATCTATTAAACATCTAAGGAATCTACGAGTAATTGTTTAGTCATTTTTTTTAATGAAAATGAATAATTCCGAATTAAGATACGCTGGAAGGATGTGACTCCCCGATCAAGGCGAACACCTCAAATATTTATATCCTTAAAGTTCTTTTCTTTAGCATATCGAATCATCTCGGTAAATGACTCATCATCCAATGCGGGTATTTCCAAGATGGAATTCAGTTCTTTAGTATCAAATTCACTTGGGGCCGATATTAAATACGGCGTTAAGTGTTTGCCAATACTCTCATAAAATGCTTTCTCAATGTTATTTTTATATTCGAATGCTAACCCACTGGACAACATACTAAAATTAGAATAACCCACTTCCTTCATGATTAATTTAAGCCCTCTATCAATGTTAAAACTTTGGTTGTGTACGATGTTTAATTGGGTAACATCCGAGCTGTCAAAAATGGAAACAATCACCTTAGAGACATAATCAACGGGAATGATATTTAAGCCGTTTTCTTTATTGATTATAAAACGAACATGATCCTGTATCTCTCGTAATTGGGCACTAAAATGAAAAAACTTCGCCACTAAATAAAACACCATGTGTTTCGGAATAAAATATCGATTGTCATGACTCATCATTTTACCACCTATTACACTTGGACGTAAGATCTGATAGGGTAAATTTAATTTTTTACACTCATTTATTATGAACGATTCCGCGTGGAATTTGGCCCGTTCATAGGCATTCCGATGTGCTGTAGGAACTTCCAAATTATGGTAATCATTTGAAACTATACCAGCTCTAATTCCTGACGAAAACGCAGTACTGATGTAGATAAACTTCTTTACATAAGGAGAAACAACATTAAAAATTGACTTCGTATGAAATGTATTTTCATGAAATATGGTGTCTTCTTGATCAAGATCAGTAGATAGATTAACAAAGCCTGCAGAATGTATAAAATAGGCCCCCTCTAACTGTTTAAGAACCCTAGCCTCCAAATTCGCCATATCAGTACTAAGCAACTCTATGTACTGAAATAAATTCTCAGCTCCTTTATCCAGCAAGGCTTTCGGAGTGTAATCACTCGATAATAAGGCGTTAATTCGCTCTTTGGCACAAACTCTCCCTTTATCGCGTGCAACTAAGAACAATTTACCATCAAGCTTATTTTCGATAAAATACTCCAAAAAATCATACATAATATGAGATCCTAAAACACCTGTTGCACCTGTAAGGAATATCTTCATTGAATTGTTCTTATGTACAAAAGTACGTCTATTTATTGGGTAATTTTCCATCCCGTCACCTTTTCACATGAGTAATAACCTAGTCTAATTGGAAAGCTCAGGAATTTAACCCATTGAATTCAATCATTTTGAATGGCTCGTTATTCAAAGCAACTACCCTATGTTTTGAGGTCAAGTAAGCTATAAATACATACTTAACTCACAAACTGCAAATTAGAAAAGTAAATGTTTCAATTAAATTTATACTTTTAAAATCTGAATGCAATAGATTTTGCATCTGAAACCACCTCGACCTTGTTAACAGAACGTAAACGCGCCGAGCGTGCTTTATTAAAAGGGGTGATAAATAATATTTTTCATTATAAAACGGAAAAGAATCTCTTTGAATTTTGCAGGGCGGAAAGAAATCATTTCTTAATGATTCAGGAAATTCAAGCCAATTTGAATGAATTGCAGCATCTTCTAGAAGAACGAAAAACAAAACGAGAAGATCGCAGTGATTTATTTATGACACTCCTCCTCACTGTCTTATCTTGTCTTCAATTTCAAGGAATATTCCAAAGCATAGCCAACGATAACTTCGTGATGTCATGGATATATACGATTATCTTTTCCATAACTATTACGTTCATGATATACACCTTACTTCGGATGAAGAAATAGGGAGAATTAATTCCAAAATTCCCAAATCAATCCCAATTGCAGTTGCCAACTCGGAATTGGAACATGTTGATATATAGGTTGTGTTCTATTCATCCACAACGAACCTAAGTTTGCTCCGGAAACAAAAAATCTGAAGGTTTTAACCTTAAACCCCACTGTTGCAGATAAGGCTTGGTAAGAATAATCCACTGTGCCCATCGGTGTAAGATTGATGAGTGACAACTGTGGATCAAACGATAAAGGTAAATAGCGATTAAAATAGTGATAACTTACCTTAGAGAATAAGAACAAATTCTTGGATTTTGATACAAACCCATTATAGCCAATACTTGCTCCAGTTATTAAGGTTGGAAACACCGAATTTTTCATGGCTAAATAACGAACACTGGGACATAGTGAAAATCCATGAACGGTTTTAGATATGGACAAGGTAGTTTGAAGGAATTTCTTATTTGAATTTTCAGTAGATGCATCCCATTGATTGTTTTGAAATTGATATACCCCTTGGGTGGATAATCCATTGATTTCAAGTTCATAATTCAACCCCAATATTGCCCCGCTCAAAAAGATATTGGCTTGAATCACGTCCTGTAGTTCCGGAGTATTCAACTGATAATGTGCGGTGTTACCGTAATAAAACCGTTGATAAACATCGGGAGCAACCCTACCTTGAAGATATCGAATACGAAGCTGATGATTTTTAAATAACGTTCCTTTGGCGCTTAACTCGAAACGTGATGCACCGAACGATCCGATTAGTCGGTGCTCAAAGCTCGCTCCCAGTTTCCATGAATTAATTGAATAATTCAACGCACTGCACACACCTAACTCTAAGGTATCGTGCTGAAATCCTTCCATCCGCATTCTCCAATAATCGCCCAACAGCATGGCGTTAATCGAAAAATTGGTGTTAGAAACGGATAAACCAACGCGATTAACGGTGCTTACCAGCTCATATTGATCTAAAGTATTCGTTGAGTCATAATAAATGCTATTATATATTCCTGCCAGGGTGTCTTGCTCACCATAAACCCGACGTTTTGAATTTAGGCTACTTTGATGGACCAAGCCAAAGAACCTCACTGAATCTTTTAAAAAATTAAACGATTGTTGCCATGAAATCTGTTGAATACCCCAACTTACACTGCAACTATCTTTGCGCACAGGCAGTAAGGCCAGTGGAAAACTACCCGCAAGTGAATCTACCTGAATACCCCCAGAAAATTGTCGATTATCCTTCATTCCGTTCAAGGATAATTTTAGCTGATATCGATTCGTACGTTTGGCAACATCAAATCGATATTCACGGTGTTTCCATGCATTATTTCGGATGAACCCATTAGAACCATGCCCTTGATACCTTACATTGAGCAGCCATCCTTTTTTGAAAGCTTGAGCGTATGAAAACTTCATATGTTGACTGCCTTGGGTACCAAAAGCATACGCAAAACCCAATAAAGGTAAGGCCGTAAAACGAATGGGTTGTTCTGACAATGCATTCGGAAAAAAAAGTGTGCCAAAAGGACGATAGGCAATGAATGGGTCCATGAAAACACCATGTTGCAGGCCCAATGCAGGAACGGTAGCATAACTTGATTGCGTAAATGCTTCAATGGAATCTACAGTGCTTAAAAAAGAAGAATTCGGAAGAATGGTGTCAACCGCCATTCCTTGCGCCATGGTTTTAAGCCCAAAACAAACCATAAAACATGCTATAAGCGCATGAATTTTCATAGGACAAACATACAAAAAAGGGGGCAATAGCCCCCATTATAACGTTGAAATAAATGTCTTAATTACGCTAAAGAATTCACGTGAACTTGAAGACCAGATTTCAAATTTGATGCTTTGTTCTTGTGAATAATATTGCGCTTTGCAAGTTTATCAATCATAGCTGCAACAGTTGGAAACAAAGAAATTGCTTCTGCCTTGTTTGTTAATCCACGTAATTTACGAACTGCATTACGCGCTGTTTTATGTTGATATTTGTTCAAGGTGCGCTTTGCTTCGTTTGAACGGATTCTTTTAATTGCCGATTTGTGGTTTGCCATAGCTTAAATTTAATAACATTTTTTTTTGCAGCCCATAGGAGAATCGAACTCCTGTTTCCAGGATGAAAACCTGGCGTCCTGACCACTAGACGAATGGGCCAATTACTTGGCAGCCCATAGGAGAATCGAACTCCTGTTTCCAGGATGAAAACCTGGCGTCCTGACCACTAGACGAATGGGCCCAATAAAAATACCCCAAATTTGGGAGTGCAAATATACGGCTAAAAACTATACGGGCAAAGCCTTGAATTGATTTTTTTAAGAAATATCAGTATCCTCCGATTTCATCTTGAAACCGAGGCGTTTTCCTGTCTGTAATTTCAAGGTTTCTCCCATGTAATGCATCTGATTCACAGTGATCTCATCTTGAATTTCATAGGGCGGAATGTACAAGTCAAACGATAACGCATATGCAAAGGTCATTTGTACCACTAAGGCACAAATATCATCATTCCATTCATGGCGTTCTGTATCTCTAAAAATACCTGACAATTGCGTTCTACCCTCAATAAAAAAGTGTTTGTCATGATTTACGAATAGACGAGAAATCAGGTATCCAGAGTCATCTAAACGATTTTGAATTAATGATTCAGCCAAGAAATTATACACATATATCACACCGAAATAGCCACGTTGTTCATTTTGCTGAAAATACCCTGTACCCCACAACGGATTATGGTCCGGTAAACGAAATACATTGTGATGCAAGGAAAACACCAACACATCGCTGCCGATGTACACGTGTATTTCATAATCTCCACGTTCCTTGTAATGTAAACGCACTCGCACATCAGGCACAATGGCCCTCAATGCTTCAAGTTCCGTTTTTATGGTTGCTTTCAAATTAGCAAAAACCGCTTCAGCATCCGCCGCAATGTCCTGCTTCAGCGCCGCCTTATTTTGAAGCAATTGGGTTAATTGCATTCGATTCTGTTCCTTGGGGGTTAATTTTTGTTGTTTGGCCATGAGCGTTTTTTTACAAACATACGGATGATTTTAAGTAATTTCAAACGCTGAAATGAATCAATCTCCTTTCATTTATATCGTTAAAATCGCGGGGTTATTTTTACTCTTCCTAGTCCTGTTTCATGTGCAGACCATTCTTTTCAATCATGAACATTTCTCGTTTAGTGGACTGGCCATAATACAGGCTTTACGCTATGATTTTAGTTTGACCGCTTACGCCGTACTTCCCTTAATTCCAATCGCTTTATTGGCATCCTTTGTCAATCCCGATAAGGTCAAAATACTAATTAAAACCCTTGCAATCATTGAGTTTCTCTGTTTTTTACTTCCTGAATCTTGGGACCTAATTTATATTAATTACACAGGGAAACGAGCCAGTTTTGAGGTTTACACGTTTTACTTTTTGGGCAGAGACAATGATCAATTTTTATCCTTGTTTGGAAGGTTTTGGTTTGTGGTGGTATCTGTTATTTCTTGGTTCGGCTTGTTTTTATTTTTAATCAAAAAGAGTGGTGTAATAAACCTGAAAACGGACAGCCACCTGCGTGGAATTTCAAAGAGCTTACTGCTTGGAATCATTGCGTTTCTGGTGGCACGTAATAACCTTGGTCCAAAACCCTTGGGTGTAGCAGATGCCTTGGTGACCCAAGATCCGTTTGAAGCACAATTGATTTTAAATTCTCCATTTGTGGTATTAAAAACCATTCAAAACAACCCATTACCAGCAGCTGCATGGATTTCTCGTGAACAGGAAGGTAAACTTGTTAACCCTGAACTAACAATAAGCAATGAACACGTCGAAAAACGCTGGAATTTGATGTTTATCATTGTGGAAAGCTTAGGGACTAAACAGCTGAATAAAACGATAAAACACATTCCAATCACACCTTTTCTGGACTCCTTAGCGAAGATCCAAACCAATGAATGGGGCATGCACGGATTAGCTGAAGGCAAGACCTCTATTGAATGCCTACCCGCCATGTTTGCGGGCTTACCCTCCCTCCTTGAAACACCGTTTATACTCGGTAATTTCAGTACTAATCAATTAACAGGTTTCCCACGAATTTGCCAGCAAAAAGGATATCAAACGTATTTTGTTCATGGCGCACAAAAAGGATCAATGCGCTTTGATGCCATGGCAAATTCACTCGGATTTTCCCATCAGTGGTTTGATCATTCTTTTTCCTCAAAAATATCCGATAGGGGAAGTTGGGGAGTACATGACCATGCCGTATTTAAACACTTAAGTAAAAAAATACCCGAGTTGAAACAGCCTTTCATGATGACCGTATTTACACTATCTACCCATGAACCTTACGATATTCCACTAGATTTCAAACAATTATTCCCTGCATTACCCAACGAAGCTTGTTCATACCGATTCATGGATGAACAACTGCGAAAATTCTTTGAAACGAACAGCGGAAAAGCTTGGTTCAAAAACACCCTCTTTGTTATAACCGGGGACCACACCCCTGTTCACTTGGACAACGCACGTTATGATATTGAAGATTACTTTACTGTTCCCTTGCTTATTGTTCCACCAAAAGGGACAAACCAAGGCTTTTCGGTCATAGAACAACAAGCCTTAGTTCCGGAAATTTGCAAGGCCATGGGATGGGAAACACAACTCTACTCCTATTACAAGCGTCAAAACAAGGATCATATTCGCTATTTAAATGGTGTTTATTATGTGTGGAATACAGACTATGAAATACAATTAAATGAAACAAATATGCAGTGGCGCGTTATCACAAAAAGTTTAAAAAATTCTTCACGTTCCGATAAAAAATTAGTAAATTTGAAAATAGAAGCCTCTAAAACGAAACTCCTATCCCTACTACAACGTTTTAGAAGAGATCTTCGACTGAACAGAACACACCGATGAAAGAGCGCATTTGGTTTATTGTTAATCCAATTTCTGGAGGCCGCAAAAAAGCGGAACTTCCCG
>JBJTWL010000135.1:0-6887 GCA_046081745.1 Flavobacteriales bacterium
TGATAATTCAAGCTGTCTTGATGTCGATTCATTGTTTGTAACAAGAGACGATTAGTTACATTAGACCATTGAATTCTAGGGATATATTCATAGGATCCAAGGGATATCGAATTAATTTTTTTGGGCTTTGACACCGCGACCCAATGTGCAGTAACTTTGGAATTATCTTCTCCTGCTTTCGGATATTTGTACTCAAAACGATCTGGGTATAATTCACCGTACATATCGATTCCAAATTCTTTCACTCCCTTTTCTATAAACTTTAAAAACGCGATATACTTTGAGTCAGGCGACCAACTGTATGCTTTGGTAATTGAAAACTCCTCCTCGTAAACCCAATCTGTGGTACCGTTAATGATTTTGTTACGTTTTCCATCCGTAGTAATGGCGCTAATCTTATTAGTTTCCAAGTCCTTTACATACAAGTCGTTTTTATGGATAAATGATACCTTTTTCCCATCGGGAGCATATTCTGCCAAGGTTTGCGGACTATATTCGTCTGATAAGGATTGAAGCACTTTGGTTTCCAGATCGTACAAAAAGTAAACGGCGTGATAACTTCTTCTGTAAATCGGACTAATTGAGGTCATGATGAGGACCTTACGTTCTGATTGATCAAAGCTGTAATCTTCAATAATCACCTGCTTTCCACGATATGTTAAGCTTTTAGCATCAATAAGCATGCTTGGCGCCTCGGTTGGCTTGGAAATATGGGATAATACTAAATTGCCTTGATCATCCAGTTGGGTGTAGCGATCTCCGTCCTGCATGGTATTGAATCCATCTACGCCTTGCGTGCGGTATTCATATTTTTTCCAAATTTTTTCAACGGTGATTTCTTGCGCAATAGTTGCCGTAAAGACCAATAAAACAAAGGATAAGTGTACGTATTTCATGAAATTGATTTGATGCGAATTTAACATAAATCCCTTGATTGTTGAAATTAACAAAATGGTAATCTGCCTCTCCTAAGAAATATTCAAAAAAACCCTTTATTTTTGTACCATAAATTCAATTTTATGAAACAATTATTTACCCTATTAGCACTTATTACGGCAACTGTATCTTTTGGTCAAACAAATTGTAGTGAATTATTCATTTCAGAATATGCAGAAGGTTGGTCTAATAACAAAGCGTTAGAGATTTACAATCCTACCAATCAAGCAATTAATCTAAGTGGATATTTTGTAGTACGTTATTCAAACGGTGCAAGTACCGCAACGGTAGCGAATGCGGTTCAATTATCAGGTACCGTTCAAGCCCACGATGTGTATGTTGCAGTCCTTGAAAAATTGGATTCTGCCGGTACAGGGCAAGAAGCTCCAATATGGGATTCATTGCAAGTTCGTGCGGATGGATTTTACTGTCCAGTATACAACACGTCCAATGCGTTCTATTGGAATGGCAATGATGCGGTTGTTTTAGCGAAAGGTACGCTTCCTGCAAACGCAGCCACTGTAATAAGTCCAGCGAATGTTCCTGGATTTGCTTTGGTAGATATTTTTGGGAAAATTGGAGAAAATCCAGCCAATGAAACGGGATCTTCAGCCGGTAATGACGGTGCTTGGTCAACCGCATTTCCATTCAACAACGGTCAAGGTGTTTTAGTAACGAAAGATCACTCCATGATCCGTAAGGCAAGTATTCAAAAAGGTGTTACTACGCAAGTAGCGTTTTTTGATCCCTTGTTGGAATGGGATACCATTCCTGCTGTTATTGTTCGGCTGGATCAGAACGGAAATCCTGTATTGGGTGGTAGCGGTAACCCAATTTTAGACGGAAATTGGAATTCATTAGGAATACATGACTGTCAATGTAATCCAGCAGCAGTGAACGACATGGATGAATTGGCTTACTCTATCTACCCTAATCCATCTTCAGGTACATTATACATTAAGAATGCGTCTAACATTAAGCGTTTTCAAGTTATGAATGCCTTTGGACAAGTACTTTCTACCAAAGACATTAATAATCAAGAATTGGTAATCTTCCAAATTGAAGCATCACGCGGTGTGTATTTTGTCAACATCACCACAAAAGATGGTAAATCAGAGATTCGAAAAGTTATCATTCGATAAGTTATTCCCGCTTCGGCGGGATTTTTTTTCTATGAAACATTCATTCTTCCTTAGCTTATTTTTTGGGATTATTTGTTCCATAACCTACGGACAAACCGCGAAAGCACGCATCACAGGGATAATTACTGAAGGCTCTTCTAGCCAAACCGTTAGTGGCGCAAAGATTGAATTGAAATCTCTCGCGAATGGTACGGTGGTAAATCGCTTGTTATCAGAATCCAACGGTTCTTATGAGATCAAGGATGTGCCTTTCGGAAATTACCGATTTACGGTAACGTTAATTTCTTTTGATACCATTATAAAAGAGGTAAAAATTTTCAAATCGGAACATGTAGTCAACTTGAGCATGTCCGGAAGCTTGGAATTTGAAGAGGTTCGCGTGATTGGCAATGTGGTCAAAGATGGTCCGGTACCGATTGCGGTAACCAAGATAAGTACCCAAAAAATCCAAGAGGAATTGGGCTCGAGAGATTTACCGATGTTATTAAACGGAACTGCGGGGGTTTATGCCACGCAGTCTGGTGGTGGCGACGGCGATGCGCGCATCAATGTACGTGGGTTCGACCAACGAAATGTAGGTGTAATGATCGACGGGGTTCCGGTAAACGACATGGAAAATGGCTGGGTATACTGGTCGAATTGGTTTGGATTGGACGCGATCACTGCAACCATGCAAGTGCAACGTGGACTCGGAGCAACCAAAATCGCCATGCCATCAATCGGTGGAACCATCAATATTATTACGCAAGGCATTGGTAACAAAAAAGGGGGTAGTTTAAAACAAGAATACGGTACAGGGAATTTGATGCGTACCTCGATTGCCTATAATACAGGAATCCTAAAAGGAGGATGGGGCCTCACGGCTGCGGCAAGCTACAAACAAGCCACCGGTTGGGTAGATGGAACTCCCAGTCAAGGCTTTTTTGGATATTTAAAAATATCGAAACAATTTGAGAAACACTTATTGACGCTATCCGGATTCTCCGCACCGCAACAACATGGACAGCGTTCGTTTCGTCAACCCATTCAATATTGGAGTGAGGATCAAGCCAAGCAACTTGGGGTAAATATCGACAGCACTGCGTTTATGACAGACCTTGGCTTTCAATATAATCAGCATTGGGGATATCGTACCGTTGATGGCAAGAAAGAAGTAATGAGTGAGCGCTTGAATTACTACAACAAACCACAGTTCACCCTGAAAGACTTTTGGAAAGTGAACAAAAAACTTTCTATATCAAATTTAGCCTATGTTTCGATTGGTCGAGGCGGTGGCACGGCATTGTATAATTCATCGGCAATCATCAGGGACTCAAACATGAACATTGATTGGGATCAAATGGTAGAAGCAAATAAAGTGAATCCACTCTTTGGAACACCCAACATTGACATGCAATATTCTCCTACGGAAATCAAAAGTTCACAAATCTTACTCGCCAGTGTAAATAATCACTTTTGGGTTGGTTATTTAGGCCAGGTAAATTATGAAATCAGAAAAGGGTTCGAAATTTCCGGTGGCTTGGATGCAAGATACTACCGCGGTTCACATTATCAAGAAATTAAAGATTTATTGGGTGGCGACTACTATATAGATTTATCGGATAAAAACGCAGCGAGTCCCATGAAACGTGTCGGAGATAAAATCGCCAAGAATCTGTTTAACTCGAACCGTGATGGATTGGTTTCTTGGTTAGGGGCATTTTCACAAGTTTCATACGAGACCAAAACCGTAAGCGCTTTTGTTAACCTTACAGGAATTGGAAACGGTTATCAAGGAATTGACTACTTCCAAAAACGTGAACTTAATCTTGGGGATACCATACTACAATTTGGATACGGCGACACCATTAGCTATAACGGTCAAACCTACACGAGCTATTCTGACGGGGTTGACTATGTTAAAACAGGTTGGAAATTCATCCCGGGTTTTACCTTTAAGACAGGAGCCAGCATCAAGTTAAGCGAATATGCCAGTGTATTTATGAATATTGGGTACTTGAACCGAACACCCATGTATTCGAACGTAATTGATAACAACTATAATAAGTTTTTTGGCGTGATCAATAATGAGAAAATTCTTGCCTTAGAGCAAGGGTTCTCTTATGCATCTAAATCCTTTGGGGTGAATGTTAACGTATATGCCACGAATTGGAAAAACAAACCTTTCCCATATGGGGTGGCTGTTCCAGATCCAAATGATCCAAGTGAGAATATTTACGTAAATATTAACGGCATGGATGCGATGCACGTCGGCGGTGAGATCGATGTGGCTTGGGAAATAAACAAGAAATGGTCAACTGAACTCATGTTCTCTATGGGTGATTGGTTTTGGAATTCCAGTAAAACCATTGTCATTCCGCAATATGATTCCTTGGAATATACCTTTGATGCGAAAGGAGTACACGTTGGAGATGCCGCTCAAACAGCCCTTTCGGCAACCCTTCGATATGAACCCATTAAGAATTTATATTTCAAGGGTCAAATTCAGTATTTCAACCGATATTATTCGGATTTTAATCCCTTCTCTTTACAAGGTGCAAATGGCGGAAGAGAGTCATGGATGATGCCTTCCTACTCCCTAGTTAATTTATATGCGGGGTATCGATTTAAACTCAAGGAAGACGCCCTTATACTTTCGGGGAATGTGATCAATCTACTCAACAAGGCCTTTATCTCGGATGCTTCGAACAACATGAACGGAAGTAACCAAAATTTTGATGCAACCTCATCCGCTGTGATGTATGGTCAAGGGTTGCGATTTAATGTATCTTTGTCTTATCAATTCTAATTATGAAGAAAATTTTTACCCTCGTTGCTGCTTTTTGCACCTTTGTACTTGGCGCACAAACCATTCAACAAGTAAGAAACATGTCTATCGGTGCTACGGTAACCGTTAAAGGGGTGGTTTCAAACGGAACCGAACTTGGATCGATTCGATACTTACAAGACGGAACTGCCGGTATCGCTATTTATGGAAACACGCTTTCAAGTTTAACAACGGGAGATTCCGTAACGGCTACGGGAGTCTTATTCGATTTTAGCGGGTTGTTGGAATTATCACCAACAAATTCATTTACCGATCACGGTCCAGTTACACCCAATGTTCCTCAGGTGATTCCAATTACTAGTGCAGGAGAAGCCTTAGAGGCACAATTGGTTCGCATCGAAAATGTAACCTTTGTACAAAGTGGAAACTTCGCAACAGGTAATAGTACCGTACAAATCACGAACGGAGCCAATACCTTAGATGTTCGAATTAACGGGACAACCAATATCGACGGAAGTGCAATCCCCGCAGGACCTGTAACCATCACCGGATTAATGGGGCAATTCAATGCAAATTATCAAATTGTTCCGCGCAGTTTAAGCGACATCGTACCCTATGTTGCTCCTGCTCGGGAAATCAATGTTAAAATTAACGGTACTACCGCACTTAACAATACCACCTATGTTATTGGAAATACAGCAAATAACGTCATCACTATAGAGAATACAGGGGTACAAACACTGACTGTATCTGGGACCACACTTACAGGAACCAATGCAGCAGATTATACCTCAAACCTAAATACAACTACTGTGGCTGGTTTAGGAAACGGTAACTTTACATTGACCTTTGCTCCCACAGGCAACGGAACAAGAACCGCGACCCTTACCATTGCAAACGATGACAGCGATGAAAACCCATACGTTATTACTTTAAGTGCGGTAGGTCAAGATAACTTAGCCACAGAACCTGCTTCAAATGCATCTAATTTAACGTTCTCAAACGTGCAGGCTTATACCCTTGCAGGTGCCTATAACGCAGGTACAGGCGCTGAAAAATATTTGGTATTGTGGTCTAAAACGGGTCCTGTTTCAGGAATGCCTGTAGATGGCACAAGTTACCAGCGTGGTGACATCATAGGCAATGCAAAGGTAGCCTACACAGGGAGTTCAGTTTCGTTTGTACCGCGCGGTGTTCGTGCGAATCAACCCTATTATTTTTCTGTGTTTGCCTTCAATGGACCTGCTGGATTTGAGAATTATAAAACTACCTCACCGGCTACCGGAAACGTTACCACTTCGGGATTAAACATTGGGAACTACTACACTGGAATTAATTCCACCTCAAGCACCTTTTTGAATGATCTGTCTGCGTTAATCAATCCGCATACCTTTATCTCGTATTTTAATTACAAGCAAACCGTAATGAATCAGTTTGAGGTGTCTGATACCACCAATGGTCAGTCCTACATAACCTGTGTTTACACGGGTGAAAACAAGGTGTTTAATGACCCTTTTGATTGGACAGCGACTGGATATTCTCGCGAGCACACGTATTGCCATTCATGGATGCCCACATTCCCTTGCGATAATCCAGAGCAACCCGAGTATACCGATCAACATAACTTGTACCCAACCAATTTGGCCAATGCGAACTCTTACAGAAGTAACCTCCCATTAATGGATATTACAGGAAATGTATTGTATACGTTCCTAGAAGGTAGTGTAGGGTACAACGGGGCACAAATGTGTTACGAACCAAGAGATGCGCAAAAAGGAAATTCGGCGCGTTCCATTTTCTATCATGCAACGTGCTACAATATGCAAAATAACCTGAACTGGGGTATCGCTGCAAATCAAGATCAAGCGACCTTGAAAACTTGGCATTTTGCGGACCTTCCAGATTCCTATGAAATTGCTCGTCAAGAGTATATCTACAGTGTTCAAGGTAATCGTAACCCATACATTGACTCCGTGAACTTTGCTTGCCACGTGAATTTCGATAACATGTCTTACTTAGAAACATCATGCAATGTTGGGATT
>JBJTWL010000136.1:0-4826 GCA_046081745.1 Flavobacteriales bacterium
GGTATAAAAGCTACTTGGATTCACCAGGTACTGCAACACAAATTGGGGATATCCGAATCGGTGGTTCCGTTGAATTTCGTTTTTCAATGAGTCAAATGCTGAAATCCGTTCTTTTTGCAGATTTTGGAAACATTTGGACAACAAAAGCAGATGATAACAGGGTTGGTGCTGCGTTTACATCTGAATTCTATAAACAATTAGCACTTAGTGTTGGTACAGGTTTGCGTTTTGACCTTGGGTTCTTTTTAGTACGGTTTGATATTGGTTTTCCGCTGTGTAATCCGGCATTACCTGATGAGTCACGTTGGGTTTTCCAAAGCAGAAATCCGTACTATCTTGAAGGAGCCCAATATTATGGCATAACCGGAACGTTGGAGGAGCAATTAATTGGGGGTAAAGAAAAACTACCACGTCCGTTCTTGCCTTCATTGAATTTCGCTATTGGTCTTCCATTCTAATCTCAAACAGGTATGAATTATTCGCGGCTTATTTTTATGTTCCTTGTATGCACGGCCTGTATGAAAGGTAAAAAAGTAGATTTAATCGTACACAATGCGAAAATCCATTGTATGGATGATCAAAACACGGTTGAGGATGCAATGGCCATTAAGGATGGTAAAATCGTTGAGGTAGGACCAGAACGACAAATATTAAATAAATATAGGGCGGACGAAATAAGCGATGCAAAGCAACGGGATATTTATCCGGGTTTTACAGATGCACATACGCACCTTTTTTCATTGGCTAAGCAGAACCTTGGAGTAGATTTAACCGATTGTCAATCCATGGAGGAGGTTGTAGGACGAATTAAGAATTACTTAAAAATTAAGAAACGGACCTTTGTATTAGGGCGAGGATGGGATCAAACCCGCTGGAAGGTAGACCAGATGCCTACCAATGAAATGATTTCTAAGGCCTTCCCACATATTCCCGTGGCACTTTATCGCATTGATGGGCATGCCATGTTGGTGAATGAAGCGTTAATCCATAACATAGATCAATCAACGTCCTTAACGCCAGCAGGTCCCTTGGAGACTGGATTGTTTATTGATAATGACATGGTGGTTCCAGAGGCTGTATTGAATGATTTTTCTGAAAAAGAATACGCGCAAGCGTTGTTGCAGATTCAAGAGGAACTCTATGCGTATGGGGTAACAGGGGTTCATGAAGCCGGTGTTTTAAAATGGCAAGTTAACTTGTTAAAAAGATTAGTTCAACAGGAACAATTATCCTTGGATATTTATGCCATGCTCACCGCTAACGAGGAAAATTATCAATTTGCCAAACGAAATGGACCACTTTCGATAAAGAACCTACAGGTACGTAGTTTTAAATTGTACATGGACGGTGCTTTAGGTTCTAGTGGAGCCTTGTTGAAAGCACCTTATTCCGATCAACACAGTCATTTTGGACTCCAACTCATTAGCGAACAAGGGTTATCCATGTGGGTAGAACGTTGTTTGGCATTGAATTATCAACTTAATACGCATGCGATTGGAGATAAAGCAAATCAGTTGGTGTTGAATGCTTACAAGCGCGCATTTGAGCAAAATCCAGATCACAGGTGGCGAATAGAGCATGCGCAAGTGGTTGATCCTACAGACTTACATTTTTTTGGAGATTACGCTATTTTCCCTTCAGTTCAACCTACCCATGCTACATCTGATCAGGACTGGGCCGCAAATCGACTTGGAAATATTCGAATGAAAGGGGCGTATGCCTATCGTTCCTTATATAATCAGTTTGGTATGTTAGCCTTAGGGACAGATTTTCCAGTAGAAGAAATTAATCCTTTTTTAACCTTGAGGGCAGCCGTACTCAGAATGGATAAAAATAATTTTCCGAAACACGGTTTTTTAGTTGAAGAAAGCTTGGACTTAAATACCGCATTGAAAGGAATGACTATTTGGCCTCAATTCGCCTCGTTTAATGAAACGAGACGTGGTTTGCTGATTCAAGGCATGGATGCTACTTTTTTTGTGTGCGCCAAAACATTCAACGAAAAAGACATTCCTGTGAATAACCGTTCCCTAGCAACTTATGTTCGGGGAAGAAAAGTATATGAAGCAGCTGTTTATTAGAACGATGGACAGCTGATTTTTCTGAAGTTTTTCGGTTTCTTTTTACAAGCAAAGTTGAAGCCAAGAGATACTTCATGCGATCCACCTGAAACACCGTTGCCTAATTTAGAAACGGTAATGTCATAGGAGTATCCCACTTTAAACTTAGGTGTAGAAATCCCTAAACACAAAATAAACGCGTCGCGATTTCTATACCAAACACCAGCAGTAAAGTTTTCATACTTAATGTAAGTACCAACGTTTAACTCTTGAAATCCGTTTTGATATTGATAAATTACATTCGGCATGATGGAAGTAGAATTTGAAAATTTATTTCTTCCTAATTTGATATTTGCTCCAGCATGTCCAGTAAATCGCATCGGCAGCTTACTCGTTCCAAGAATCATGGATTCGTCAGGTGTATTTAAATGGTGAACTGCGCCGCCGAAATAGAAGATATCGGTATATCCAACAAATCCAGCAGATACATCAAAGTAACCGCGTTTCCCGTTTCCTCTTGGAACATCACCGGTTTGGTAGATAAATCCTCTTCGCGGGTCAATCATGTCGCCAAACGTTAATTTACTCCAATCAAGGTATTTTTGGTAATACGCCGCTCTTGCACCAAACATCATAGAGAATTTACGATTAACCCGTAAATTATAGGAGTAAATAGCGCCTACCATAGTGGTTGAGATTGTACCACGTCCTTGTTGGTCATGTGTAGCAATAAATCCTAGTCCGCCAGAAATACTTTTAACATAGCTATCATAGGCTAAGCTATAGGTAATGTAGTTTCCTGTGAGTTGCGGCCATTCATTTCGATAATTCATTGCAGCCCGCGGACAACCCGTAGAACCGGCAAGCGCAGGATTTAAATAAATAGGATTCGCATAGAACTGAGTGAAGGTTGGATCTTGCGCTAAAACATCAACGGATACAACAGAAAGCAAGGCCAAAAAGATGATTTTTTTCATGTTCATAGTTACAAATATAAATAACGTCTTGTTTTTCGACTAATATTAGAGTTAATTCTTACGGTTAATTGATGCACATATTGGGGCTGAATACTCGTCAAAGGCTTTGTTTTCAAGCTTTGTGCGATGATTGAAAAGTTTTGAGCTTGGTACCCGAACAAGGCTCCAAATGAATCGTTTGACCCATAATTCGCTCCGAATACTACGCGATTCAATTGTAAAGTTGCCCCAATTTGAGTGAATCCTGTATCAAATCCTCGGGTATGACTTAACATCGGAGAAAACATAATAGAACCCTTTCTTGCGGAAAAATCGGTTCCTACATATACTGTTGAAATTTGCGATGCACGATCAATGGTGTCAAAATTATTGGTATGTACATTATCCTGATGTTTCAATATGTTTTGAGCACTTATTCCAGCATAAATTGGCCCAGCATTAACATTGATTCCTGCATTTAAATCTCGGTAATATAGCTTGGAACCAATCCCATTGTTTGAGCTATAACTAAATTGTTGCATCTGATTCGAGGTGTATTCAAAGAACGAGTAATTGGTGATTTTGTCTGTATTTATGGTTTTTTGTCCAACCATGTAAGAAACGGAAGGTTCAATTGATATGAACTTTCCGAGCGCGAGTTTAGGAGAATAGATAAATCGAACATTCCAATCAGAAATAGATCCCTTCCCAAAATCAGTGTAATTAGCCACCAAACCAAATCCGCTTTTTAAACTTCTTGAGTAGCCGTCTATCGAAAGTTGCTGGGTAAGTTTTTGGTTTGCATCTCCCAACCAACGTGCCATGGATGTTGATTGAATTCGAGTTTGGGAGCGATTGCCCGCAAACGCATCAGCAACATCTAAATAACTTTTTTCTTGTACGAATAACACCCTGTCTTTTTGTGTTGCGCTCAGCACTTCTTTTCTAAGATATTTGCTCAGCGATGAAGACTTAGAGATTTTTAGTGATGGAAGGTGGAAAATCACTCTTTTTTTCTCCATAACCTCATCGGATTGGTTGGTCTGAATAAGATCCGATGAAAGTTCTTGATGAATTAAATGACGTTTAGCCGTTTGTAAGGAGATTACATGAATAGGTGTTGGCTTTAAATCAGTAGTTGATCTCAATGATGTTGCAATATAGTGGGCTGATAACGCATGAGTCGTTGTAAGATTGTTTAATCCCGTTGAATTCGCTCCACTAATTGTATGGTGTATGGTGAGTTGCCTTGTGGTCATGTAGGCAGTTGGATACGCATTAGTTGGAGTTAGGTTACTTATGTGCTTTGTTGAGTTAGCTGTAGAAATTGAAGAAACCGAGGTGTGCGATGGGTTTGAATTTTGAATATTTCTAGTGGGTTGAGCAGGGGAGTCCATTTTCGAGATTCCAATAAGCCCCAGCATCATTATAAAAAATCCCAAAGAAATCACCCACAGGCCAATAGGTCGTTTTTTTCGTTTCTTTTCTTGGGTAGTGGTGCCAAACCCCATAGATTCGACAAGAACAGGATCAATTTCAGGAAAATCAACCTTGGATTTCTCCCAAGCATCTAAATCAATATCATACGAAGGATTTAACAATAGAAATAAACGCAATGCTTCTTCTTGCTCCATCGAAAGATTCCCTTCAATATAATCGAAAAGCCAGTGGTCAATATTTTCGTGGGATGGAGAACTCAAGCGAAATAGTGAACGGTTTTTAACTGATTTTTTACCTTCACCCTGGCGCGAAATAAATACACTTTAACTTGCGAAGGACTTAGGTCAAGCATGGCTCCGATTTCATCGTA
>JBJTWL010000137.1:0-4388 GCA_046081745.1 Flavobacteriales bacterium
GGAAGATGAGTGAATTACAAGCGGCTATGAGACTGGCCGTGTTGCCCTATATGCATCAAATTTTACAAGAACGATCTCAACGAGTGAATTGGTATAATCAAGCGCTCAAACACAAGGGATTGGATAAAGTTCAAATAAGAGATTTAACAATCTGGAATTCAGGATATTATCCAGTTTTATTTGAATCTGAGTCACAGCTAATTCACGGTGAGAAGTGCTTAACTTCAAATGGGGTTTTCCCCCGAAGATATTTTTATCCTTCCCTCAACAATTTGCCTTATGTTTCTGAAAACGAGCTTGATATTGCCCCTGATGTATCTAAACGGATTTTATGTTTACCCTTATTTTATGAATTAAGTAAAGGGGAGGTGGAAAGGATTGCTTCGATTATAAATAATATGTAAACTAAAATTCATGGTTATTATAGGTGCAGGAGGACATGCCTTAGAAGTATTAAATGAGCTGAACCTGGCGAATCAACCAGTTAGTGCTTTTTATGATGACATTCAGTGTCATACGAAGGAGTTGTTTGGGCTCCCGGTTTTCAATTCCTTAGAACAGTTACCCCATGAATCCTTTATACTTGGCGTTGGGAATCCGCAGTTGCGACGCAAGTTTTATGAGCAGTTCATCGCAACCCATACTGCGGCCTCTGTGATTTCATCCACTGCCCAAATCAGTCAGTTGGGAGTGAGCCTTGGGGAAGGACTTAATCTGATGCATCAGGTGTATATTGGTCCCAATGTGAACATTGGTGTTGGTACCTTGGTTAACGCAAAATCTAGCATTCACCATGATTCCCAGATCGGTTCATTTTGTGAAATCTGTATAGGTGTTTCGGTTGCTGGACGTTGTCATATTGGAAATGAGGTATTTATTGGTATGGGGGCATTGATCTTGCCCGGAATCACAATAGGTGACAATGCCATCATTGGTGCCGGTGCCGTCGTGACTAAGGACGTGCCTGCAGGTAAAACGGTAAAAGGGATACCTGCTAAGTGAAAAAGAAACCCAATATTTTAATCATAGGGGATATGCCGGGATGGGCGTTTCACCAAATGATTGATTTTGTTCGAACCCATATTAGAGCTTACCAAATCTATTTTGATTTTACCATTTATAATCCAAGTAGCGCAAAATCAGTACAGTCGGATGTTTCGTTTGAGCACAATACTACGGTTCAAAATAGCTACCGAAAGCGTATTCCGCTTCAAGGGATTCCAGGCATAAAAGGAGTAGTTTATCGGCTCGTCAAGGTGCTGAATCACTATGGAATCCTAAGGTTCAATGAGGAGGGGCTGTTTCGTAGAATCAAAGTTGATAATTCATATGATTTGGTGGTATATCTTGATTATTACATGGATGTTGATGCTGATTTCAAACACCTCAAGGCAGGTAAAACGGTCAAAGGAATATTTACCGCTCAATTTCCACCTAAGGGAATTGCTTTGGAAAAAGAGATTACTTTGGATCAATTTTGTGCTCAATTTTTATCAAATTCTGATGCCTTATTGGTCGGTGCTCCTTCGATAACTCAAACCTATCATGAGTCTTTTAAAAAACCTATCTTCTTCGCAAACATGGCGTACAATGAGCAGTTGTTCCGCTACAGGTCGCGACAAAGGAAAGAAAACGAGCCATTTCTTATTGGGTGGTCAGGAAATCCAAATAGAGATTTTAAAGGGTTTTATACGCATGTAATTCCAACGGTTGAAACCCTCAATTCCTTAGGGTATTCTGTGTCTTTAAAAACACAATTCGAAGGTGAGTTCAGCACCTTGGTTGATTTTTGGAACAGCGTTGATTTAGCGCTGATCGCCTCAAATGCGGATGCTGGTCCTTCTATGTTTATGGAAGCTAGCTTGTGTGGTATTCCAAGTGTTAGCACCCGAGTGGGTATGCCACTCGTGGTTATTGAAGATGGTGTGAATGGAGTGTTTTGTGAACGAAATGTTGAAGATATGGTGAATAACATTAAAAGCCTCATTGAAAATCAAGCGCTTTACAACACAATGAGGTCATCAATCCGATCCAGTTATATTCGTAAACTAGGGGTAGAGGTCCAGATTGAAAACTGGAAATCACTTTTTCAGTCCATGATTCATGAGTGAACCAACCGTTTTTTGTTTTTTTCCCTTGGCTTCCGTTGGAGGAACTGAACGGGTGCATCTGGATGTTTTAAATGCGCTTTCAGAGTATTCGGTAAATATTTTTATTCGGTACAGGGTAAATCCATGGAAAGGGATGTCTTATAAAAAGACACTTGAAGGCAAAAAAGAAGGTATTCAATTAAAATCGGAATTCGAGGCATTCGGTCGCTTGATTTTTCTTTCCGATTATTTGGAAGCACCGCGCTTTGGTCGATGGATTAAGGCTTGGTACATCAAACGTCTTGTTAAGAAAATCAATGCTTGCTCAAATCCCATCGTCATTTTTTGGCATCGAGAATCTATTGATTTCATCTGGGATTTCTTAGCACCTCATGTTAAATTGATCGACATCGTGCACAACAACTCAAACAATGAAAGTTCGGATGCGCACTACTTGTTAAATGATTGGGCCCCACGAATTAATCAGCGGGTATTGGTGAATAGGGGCTTACGGAAATGGATACTTACTTTGTATGATGTCGCAGCTTATCCTACAGTCTTCGAATCCAGAATGACGGTAATTAATCATACCGTAACGATACCAAATGAACTTCCCGTAAAATCAAATACAGTGTTTAATGTGTTATTCGTTGGACGTGATGCCACCGAAAAACGGATTGATTTATGGCTAGAGATCGCGCAGCGATTAGCTCATTTACCCTTGATTCAGTTTCACCTTGTCGGCATTGAACGCATAAAGTCTAATAACGTGAATTTAACATCATACGGACTTTTAACAGACCCTACTGAAATTCAATCGTTGTATTCACGTTCACATACCTTGGTATTAACTTCACAAAGTGAAGGATTTCCTAAAGTGATTGCAGAAGCTATGGCTTTTGGTTGTGTGCCGATTGTGACCGCGGTGGGGGCAATTCCCGAAGTGCTTAGTGAAGATGCAGGGGCCATGCTTACCAATCCACTGAATTGTGTGGAGGAAACCATCGAGAAACTTCATAGATTAAGTTTAGCGGTGGATGAATTTAACCATCGCTCGAAAAAGGCGTATTTTTACGCGAAAGATCAATTTGAGATAGAACGTTTTAATGCTGAATGGCGAGCCCTCATACAAAACCTTGGTTAGTGTAATTATTCCGAATTACAACCATGCGCCTTTTTTGAAAGAACGCATTGATTCTGTACTCAATCAAAGTTACAGTCATGTGGAGGTGATTCTATTAGACGATTGCTCTAGCGATAACAGTCGAGAAATAATTGAGGAATATCGTCGGAATGAAAAGGTTAAGCACATTGTTTATAATCAAAAAAATAGCGGTAATACCTTTATTCAGTGGCAAAAAGGAGTGGAGTTAGCTCTCGGTGAATGGGTATGGATTGCTGAGAGTGACGACCGAGCTCATCCTGATTTATTTCAAAATGCTTGAAGGAGGTGAGTGAAGCGGACTTGGTTTTTTGCAAATCGGTTATTATCAATGCAAACGGATCGAAAACCACCTATCTTGGTGAGCATTTTTTTCCAAAAGAGGAGGTGTTTCCAACAAATGTGAGTTGCCATCAAATTGATTCTGCGGCCTTCCTTCAAACCCACATGTACAATTTTAACCACATTGTTAATGCCAGCAGTGTTTTAACGAAACGAGCTCTATTAATTCAATGGATTCCAAGTATCACCGAATTTAAATTATGCGGAGATTGGATGTTGTGGGTGTTGTTGTTAAGAAATAACAAGGCATGTTATGTTCAAGAAGGGCTCAATTATTTTCGCGTACACGACCAAACGGTAAGATCTATGGAAAGCAATTCGATGAATACCTTTTATGAGAATGCACGCATTGCATCATACATTTTTCAAACCTTTCCTACGCCAGTGCTCAAACGGAAAATTTCTGAGTATTTAATCTATGCTTATTTCAATCGATATTCAAAATCACAACGCAAGGCAACTTTTTTGTCGTTTTTGAACCTGATTTCGATGTATGGTTTGAAGGCGCTTTTTCATACTTTTTCTCATAAGTTAAGATATGATTGAGTTATCCATCGTCATCGTTAACTATAACACTGCGAACCAAACCTTGGCTTGCCTTCAGTCCATAGTCAATCAGGCAATGAATGTGTCGTATGAATTAATTGTTGTTGATAATGCCTCAACCGACCTCAGTGCGATCTTGATTAAATCCCAGGTTCCTGAGGTCATTTGGATACAAAATTCCACCAATCTAGGCTTTGGTAGCGCAGTAAATACGGCGGTAGCCCATGCTCAAGGATCCTTTGTTGCTG
>JBJTWL010000138.1:0-5714 GCA_046081745.1 Flavobacteriales bacterium
ATATGGTCGAAATTTGTTTTTCCAACGTGGATCATTCGTATTCGATAACACATTTAATTTTCCTTTACTGGCAATGATTTGCGCATCCGTATTTAAGGTGTGGCGTTCTTTAATGTAATATTGAAACAAGGATGGATTTCTGGGTAAACCACTCCCTACATTTGAGATTCGCTGGTATACTCCTGTCATTAACGCAGTGTGTCCGGGTACCGTAAATGTGGGTCCGTTGTTGCGAAAGTTGGAAAAGAACGTGCCTTGAGGCATTAAGGTGTTACATAGGTTCGGAATGTAGGTGCATGCCGTGTCTCCATACGTTTCCGTATATCTTGGTCCATCTATAACCAGGATTATAAAATACTCGGATTTATATTGTATTTGTTTTTCTTGTGCATTTCCGTGAAAAACAACACCTAATAACAAAAGAAAAAGATAGCCTATTCGTGTTAACATGCAACAAAGGTAAGTAAACCCTTATTCTTGTGAAACACTTTTCATTATTGGTTGTTTTCCTTGTATGAAAGTAAATGTTCTTTGGTTCAAACGCGACTTAAGGCTGAATGATCACCTTCCGTTAAAGCGAGCTGTAGAACAAGGCCTCCCTATAATTTTACTATATGTTTTTGAACCTGAATTGATGGCGGCAGAGGATTCAGAGTTGCGTCATTGGCGCTTTATTTATGAGTCCTTGAATCAATTAAAACAGTGCTTACCTAATCAGTTTGTGACCATAGTGCATGGAAGTGCCGATATGGTGTTCGAAACATTATGTTCCCAGTATGATATTCAAGGTGTTTTTTCTCATCAAGAAACGGGTAATTGGATTTCATACAATCGCGACAAACGTATCACGGCCTTTCTCAAACTTAAGCAAATTCTGTGGTATGAATTCCAAGCCAACGGGGTTATACGCGGATTAAATCACCGCAAAACATGGGACAAAGAATGGCTTAAATTCATGCATGCACCCATCGAAGAACCACAACTTGATCGGTTAAATTCTGTTGAGGTAACATGGGATTTACCCGATGAGTCTGCTTTGCCAGTAGTAATTACCACATCAAACAAAACCTTTCAGCCCGGTGGATTACTCAATGCGAAACGTTACATGGATTCTTTTTTTGATGTCCGACATAGAACGTATTCGTTACATATTTCTAAACCTGAGGCAGCTCGAAAATCTTGCAGTCGATTGTCCCCGTATTTAGCGTACGGAAACCTTTCAATGCGTCAAGTGTATCAGGAGGCACTCCGCGTAAAAAAGCAGGGTGGGAATGCGCGAGCGTTGGCTAACTTCATCTCCCGCCTTCATTGGCATTGTCATTTCATTCAAAAGTTTGAAACCGAATGTCGAATGGAATTCTTACCGGTTAATGCAGCTTTTGAGCACTTGGGCAAAGTGAAAAATGAGGTGTTTATTACCGCTTGGCAGGATGGGAAGACCGGGATACCGTTGGTGGATGCCTGCATGCGAAGTGTAGTTGCCACCGGATATTTGAATTTTCGAATGAGGGCGATGGTGGTTTCTTTTTTTGTATACAATTTATGGCAAGACTGGCGGGATCTACATTTTTTAGCACGGCAGTTTCTGGATTATGAACCGGGTATACATTATCCTCAAATCCAAATGCAAGCCGGCTTAACCGGGGTTAATACCTTAAGAATTTATAATCCAATTAAAAACTCGGAAGCGCATGATCCAGAAGGGGTTTTTATAAAAAAATGGGTTCCTGAGTTACAAGATGTTCCGTCGTCGCTGATCCATGAACCATGGAAAATGAGCGAAATTGATCAGGTTTTTTATAATTGCCGAATCGGAGTGGATTACCCTTTTCCAATCGTGGATATTGAAGCTTCTCGCAAACATGCTTCCGATATTATGTATGGAATAAAAAAATCACCCAAGTCGAGAACACTTGGGAAAAAGGTCTTGGCCAAGCACGTATCACCCAACCGAGTTCAACATGAAAAACGTTAAGAAGTCAAACCTTCCTGAGAAAATGTGCCCCGTGTGCAAGCGTTCCTTCACCTGGCGCAAAAAATGGGAACGTGTTTGGGATGAGGTTATTTATTGCAGCGATCGATGCAGAACCCATAAGAACCCATGAAAATAAAAGAAATACGCCTGATTTTAGGAGATCAATTAAACATCAATCATTCCTGGTTCGAAACGGTCGACCCAACCGTTTTGTATGTGCTCATGGAAGTGAAATCCGAATCAGAATACGTTACCCATCACATTCAAAAAGTTGTGGGAATTTTTGCGGCGATGCGAGCTTTTGCTCAAGAGATAAAGGCACGAGGTCACGAGGTACGCTACTTTCCTATCAACGATCCAGATAATCATCACGATTTTTTGAAAAATATCGAAGTCCTTTGCGTGGAACATGGTATCTCAAAGGTGAGCTACCAACTGCCAGATGAATATCGGTTGGATCAGTATTTTAAGCATTCGAAGTTTCCGTTAATTGCGGTTGATTCCGAACACTTTCTTACGCACAGAGAGGAAGTTGCAACCTTGTTTAAAGGTAAGAAAATGTTCCTCATGGAGACCTTTTATCGGCACATGCGAAAGAAACACGAAGTCCTAATGGAAGGAGATCAACCGGTGGGCGGACAATGGAATTTTGATCACGAGAACCGTAAGAAATTACCAGCTAAATCGGAGATTTTGACCACCCCATTAGGGGTTACGGATCAAACCACAGTGTACCAAGACATCCATCAGGCTCAACTTAAAACCATAGGAGCAATAGATCCGCTTAATTTTTCTTGGACCGTAACGAGAGAAGCTGCCGTGAACTTACTTCAAGAATTTATGGAACAGGCCTTGCCTTTGTTTGGGACCTACCAAGACGCCATGACAACCCAGCACTGGTATGTGTACCATTCACGTTTGTCTTTTGCACTCAATGTGAAATTAATTGGCCCCATGGAAGTGATCCGGGCCGTAGAACAAGCGTACAATACCCATCCGAATACCTATGAGTTAAATCAAATCGAAGGATTTATCCGTCAGATTCTGGGTTGGAGAGAATACATGCGAGGCATCTATTGGGCGAAAATGCCTGATTTCTCCGAACTGAATTATTTTGGCAATGAAGCGAAACTGCCCTCGTGGTACTGGACCGGTGAAACGAAGATGAATTGCTTGCATCATGCCATCAAGCAATCCTTAGATCATGCCTATGCGCACCACATTCAACGCTTAATGGTTACGGGTAATTTCGCTTCTTTATTGGGCGTTCATCCCGATGAGGTAGATCGCTGGTATTTGGGGATTTATATCGATGCCTTCGAATGGGTAGAAATTACGAATACGCGTGGAATGAGTCAATTCGCCGATGGCGGGATTGTAGGCTCAAAACCCTATGTTTCGTCGGCGGCTTACGTACAGAAAATGAGCAATTATTGTGACGGGTGTTATTACCATTACAAAGATAAATTCGGAGAGAAGGGCTGTCCGTTCAACACCCTTTATTGGGATTTTTATGATAGAAATCGTTCCTTATTGGAGCGCAATCCAAGAATAGGCATGATGTACAAGGTGTGGGATAAAATGGAGGCCCCACAAAAGCAATTGATTTTAGAAAAAGCGCAAGAAATAAAACAAAATATAGAACAGGTATGAAACGAGGTTTGGTGTGGTTTACAGAAGATTTAAGGGTTGATGACAACGAAACCTTGCTCAAAGCCATCGAAGAAAACGATGAAATCATTCCTGTATTTTTCTTGGATTCCTATCCCGATAAACAACAGTTCTCCATACCTCGATGTGGGAATGCTCGGGAAAAATTCATTAAAGAATCGCTAATGAACTTGCAGCACCAGTTCAACAAACGTGGGGGAACCTTATTGGTGCTAGCTGGGACTCCTAATTTCGAATTACCTAGGTTGTGCGTTGAATACCAAATCCGCAAAGTTTACACTAAAAAACAAGTGGGAAGCGAAGAGAAAATACTTCAATCTGAAATCAAGCAACACCTGTTAAAACTTGGGGTTGATTTTCAAACGTATTCCACCAGTACCTTATACCACCCTGATGATTTGCCGTTTAGCGTACGGGATATTCCAATGCTATTCACCAAGTTTAGAAAATTAGCTGAAAAAGAATCCAGGGTACGCATTCCGTTTGACGCACCTCAGCACATTGTTACCCCTAAACTTGAAGTTTCCCCAATAGAAACGAAGAAACATTCAACTCCTGAATGGTTACTGGGAGGAGAAGATGCCGCTCAACAACGCTTAGCGGAATTTATTTGGGAAAGTCATTCCATTCGAACCTACAAAGAAACGAGAGATCAATTAAGTGGTTTGAATTTTTCATCGAAATGCTCGGCATGGTTGAGCCAAGGATGCATATCCCCAAGACGCATTTATAGCGAAATTAAGCGGTATGAACGTGAGGTTGTTTCGAACGAATCCACCTATTGGGTCATTTTTGAATTAGTGTGGCGCGATTTTTTTCGCTTCAGTTTCAAGAAGCATCCGAAAGCCTATTTCCTATTAAACGGCCTTGGACAACAGGCGCTTTACATGCAATTTGATCCCAATATATTTGAAGCATGGACCCAGGGTAAAACCAATGAATCCTTAATCAACGCAGGAATGAATGAACTCCGAGAAAGTGGTTTCGTCTCAAACCGCATGCGGCAAATTTTGGCCAGCTACTGGGTGTTTGGTTTACAACAAGATTGGCGCTACGGTGCAGCGTGGTTTGAACATTGTTTAGTCGATTATGACGTAGCATCCAATTGGGGGAATTGGGCCTATATTGCTGGGGTAGGAAACGACAACCGAGGAGGACGAGAATTCAACATAGAAAAGCAAGCGCAATTGTTTGATAGGGATGGTGTGTATCGTAGCAAATGGACAACTGATTAAAAATAATCGTTGAAGGCAACCCGAAATTCCGCTTGCCGTTATGCGAAATATCAGGGATTGATTGGAATTCCAGGCGAAAAGCCTTCCGCGCGCAAATTAAACCACTGATGTTTTGTTTAACCTTTTAAATTCTACTACCATGAAAACAATCATCATGTTAAGCCTTGTTGTATCAACACTCGCTTTATCCTCTTGCAAGAAACATCGAACCCCCACTTATGAGGTTGGACAAGAAGCCTTTGGCGGAATCGTCATAAAATTAGATGCTTCCGGAGAACATGGGGTGGTCGTTGCCAAAGCGGATCAAGTGACCATCTCCACCGGAAATAACTACAGTGAATCAGCCGCTATTGTCAACATGTACAGCGAAGGAGGATCTGGTTGGCGCATCCCATCCAAAGAAGAATTGCTTGCTATTTATAGCATGAAGGCTAGTCTTGGAACTTTTCAGCCTTGGCATTATTGGTCTTCAACAAAAAATGGAAGCCAAAACTTCACTGTACATTTTGGAACTGGCTCATCCAATTGCTATTGCAATGGAAATTCTAACTTCTGTTCCCGAGCAGTGAAGGATTTCTAATAAATGTTGTAACATAATATAACGCATGAGTTGTAAGGTAAAATCTTCCTCATGCGTTTTTTCATTGCCCTACTTTCGATCGCGTTGCTTCATCACGCTGAAGCACAAGTTTACATGCGTAAAAAGCAAAATATAGGCTTCTACACCGGTGGAACCTTTAAGGATGCACAGTTCAATACCGCGTCGATTGGATTAACACGGTCCGTATTTAATTATTTTGAGCCGGAGATTGGGCTTAGAGCGACACTTCCCT
>JBJTWL010000139.1:0-4162 GCA_046081745.1 Flavobacteriales bacterium
ACCATTGAGACGAGCGAAGCATTCAGTTACTCCATCTATGATTTAAACGGGAGAACGGTACTTCATGGTAAAGGAAATAACACAGAAGTCATATCGCTACATGCGTTAATGAATGGTCAATACATCCTTTCGTTAACTCGCGGAAATTCAACACGAAACTTGAAGGTGACTAAGTTATAATTCATCACCTTTCGATTAATTTTTTAAAAGGCCTTCGGGCCTTTTTTTAGTTTCCGCCTTTCTGTTTTGTTTGAGCATATCCAGCCGCTATGAGCAGGTCAAATACTTTCTGCTTTAGCTTTCCTTGGATAAGAATTTCGCCATCTTTAGCAGAACCTCCTACCCCACATTTTGACTTGAGCAATTTACCAAGCTCTTTTAAATCCTCATCAGAACCCACAAAACCTTCTACCAGGGTAACTTCCTTACCGGCACGTTGTTTTCGATCAATAGAAACATACAAGCGCTGTTGCGCTGGAGCCAACGTATCTACTTGCTCATCCGAAGCTTCTTGGTAATTAAAATTGGGATTTGTGGAATAAACCACATTCACGCGATTACTATTTTTTTTACTCATATCCTTACATATCTGATGGACCCGCATCTTGTCCTGACTTTGGTTTAGTCATTTCAAGTTTACCAAATTTATACGTCACATTTACATAGAATCTACGAGTCAACCATTTAAACTCAATGTCTTGACTTATTGTTGGCTGCCTTAAATAAGCATAAAACCCTTGCCGATTCAAGACGTCTGTAACTTTACATCCTAATGACCAATGCTCACCCAGTCTTTTATCAAAAGCGACATCTATCGCTCCCCTTCGCTGTGCAGTGCCAAGAATAGTGATGCGTGGAGCTATATAATTGATATTCACTTGAGCGGTGGCTGTTTTTTTCCAAAAATCAACCGAGGAGTTCAATTTGACACTTCCATTAAATCCTTCCCTATTCCAACTTGATATTTCTGTAATGTACTTTATGTAATTGACATTAGAGGACAAGGTTGAACGAAACCAGGAGGTTGGTTTGTAACTAAAAACAAGTTCACTTCCGACACTATGCGATGTATTCAAATTAATAAATGTTTGTACTGAAGCGTTGTCCTCGCCAAAAAACCGCACCCTTGAAATCATATCCGTAGTTCGACGATAAAAAACACTGGCCGAGAAGTTCACTTTTTTAGCCTCCCTTGAGTAACTAAAATCATATGAATCAATGAATTCCGGTTGTAAATATGGATTTCCTCGCTGTAAATTCAAGGGATCGGCATACGAAGTAAAAGGATTTAAATCGGAGCTGGATGCACGGGTAATTCTGCGGCTGTAACTTAATCCTAATTCACTCCCCTGTTTGATGGTGTAACGAACGTGAGCAGAAGGGAAAACATTAAAATAATCATTGACAATTCGCAAGGTATCTGACACAAGGTTTGGAATTTGAAATGCCTTCTCAACCCGAACTCCAGCTTGATATTTGAACTTTTTATACTGATGTGCTATAATTCCATACATGCTGAAAATTTGCTCATCGTAATGATATAAAAAATTTGACAAGGTATCCTCTTCAAATAGCAAGGATAATGAATCCCGTGTTTCTGAATACGTATCAACCACCTGATGCCTTACAATTCCTTTGGCTCCGAATTCCGTTCGAATCGATAAATCAGGCCATAAGTAAACAGCATCTGTTTGCAGGGTGGATACCCGCGTGTTTTCCTGATTGAACAGCCGTTGATTCAACGGAGCAATAGTATGCAATTCCACCGTATCCAACGAATAATAAATTTGATCATAGAACCCTTGAATGTTATCTGAACCCATTGAATGCGTTGCATCAGCCGTTAAATACCCTCGATTGCTTTTAAAGTTTTGTCTAAAATTTAAATTAAAATCTAAATTCCTCTGTGTGCTCGGATCATATGAAATACGTCGCCATAAACTGATCGCATAAAGATCACCCAGCGCATCTTCACTCAACCTCATGTTCCACAAATCGCCTGTTCGATCCCGTTGACCAAGCGATCCTGTACTTGAAAAAGTGAGGCTCCTGTTATGTTTTAACGTTACGTCAAAACCCAATCTAACCGTATGACCGGAATTCAAGTCTGTCCCAAGTCTATTTTGATCTAAAATTACCACGGAATCATTCGGGAGCACTTGGCGGCTGTATAGAAAGTTATTCCTATAGCCATCCAAATAGCGTCCATTGTATGAAACAAACCCGTTAAATGTAGCATTTCTATAACTGAAGGAAAGGCTTTCATCAGCCACGTTTCCTCCCCTTAAATTACCACTTCCCAAGTTGGCCGTTATCAAGCCGTTGAAACCTTTAAGTTTGTTCTTTTTAAGCACAATGTTTATTATTCCTGAACTACCATCAGGGTCGTACTTTGCGGATGGATTTGTAACTATTTCTATTCGTTCTATTGAACCCGCTGGCAATGCATCTAACAGGGTTTTACCATTAGAACCCGTTAATGAGCTGGGTTTACCATCAATCAGAATATTTACCGACCCTTCGCCACGAAGCAAAATTCTACCATCTTGATCTAAATCAATGGATGGCAAATTCTTCAACACATCATTTGCTGTTCCTCCACGAAGGGTTAAATCTTGGCCAACATTGTACACCTTTTTATCGATCCCGCTTCTCAAGATATCTTGTTTTCCTTGTACGATGATTTCATCAACGATTCGCTGGTTATTCACAATGAGGGTATTTTCACCGAGATTCACAACCCGCAATTCTCTGGTTGGGATTATTTGATTTATCCACAAGGTGTCATATCCCGCAAAGGTAACCTGTAATAAAAGTGGAGCGAAAGGCAGGTTTTCAATATTAAACTTCCCTTCACTGTCTGTATACTGTCCTGAAACAAATGAACTGTCTTTAGCTAAAAGAACTTTAATCTTTACGTATTCCAAGGCTTTTTTTGCATTCTGATCCACTAAACGCCCTAGCACAATACCCTCACCCTGAATACGTTGCGCAATAACAGAAAGCGAAATAAAAACAAATAAAATCCCTAATTTTATGTTCATAGATTCAAAGGTAATACATTGTAGAAGAATTAATAGGCATTCATTCGAACTGATCCTTTAAATATGGAGAAGTAATTTAGGTTTTTAACAATCTTTAGTGAATGAAAACAGGTTGAATTCTTGCTTTTAATCACTACTTAGTGTATTTTTGACACATACCAGAAAATAACCTATGGGTAAAAAACAGCAAGACACCGAAAAATTTAGTAAATTCAATGTAATTGTATTTGGCGGTGACGGAGATTTAGCATTTCAAAAAATATATCCTGCCATTTTTCACCGCATGTTGGATGGCCAAATAGAAGAACATTTTAACGTAGTGGGCATCGTTAGAAAAGAAGTCGATCGTATCGCATTAGACGCGAAGGTTCGGCAATTTTTATTGACCACGGATGACCAACCTGCAACGGATGCACAATGGGAAGCATTTAACTCCAAAATTGCTTGGATCAAGGCAGACAAGCCGGATGCTGCTTCCTATGAGGAGTTAAGCGTGTTCTTAAACAAGCATAACGAATATGACCACATTTTCTATTTTTCAACCCCATCTGCGGCATTTGGACCTATCTCTCAAACGCTGAAAGCATGCGGGCTTATAAATGAGCGAACCAAAGTGGTACTCGAAAAACCATTAGGCAACAGCCTTGAATCCTCGAAACAAATTAATGAGGAAATCATGCGCGCGTTCGATGAACATCAAGTATATCGAATTGACCATTATCTAGGAAAGGAAACCGTTCAAAATCTAATGGTCTTGCGGTTTGCAAATAACCTCTTCCAACGAACATGGGATTCCATCAGTATTGAGAACATACAAATTACCGTTTCTGAAAGTTTAGGTGTAGAGCAACGCGCTGATTATTATGACAAGAGCGGAGCATTGCTGGATATGGTTCAAAACCACCTGTTGCAGTTACTTTGTCTAGTTGCTATGGAGCCACCTCATATTATTGAAGCAGACGAAGTTCGAAATGAAAAACTTAAAGTACTGAAAGCGTTGCGTCCGATGACCAAACAAGCGGCAATTACCGATACTGTGAAAGGTCAGTATACACGTGGGAATGTACAAGGCAACGAGGTGAGTTCGTACTTGGAAGACATCGGAAAATACAACTCAA
>JBJTWL010000140.1:0-3637 GCA_046081745.1 Flavobacteriales bacterium
CACTACCAAGAGGACTTTGTTTGTTTCGAAACCACGGATGATGGGACTACCGCCCCCCAATTGACTTTTTTGAACAAATACATTCCCGGAATTCGCCAACACGTCGGCGGTTGAGGACTGATTCATCAAGGCTAATTCTTGTTTGGAAATCACCTGAACTTTTTGAGCAAGGTCCTTACGTTTTTCGGAAAACTTACTCGCTGAAACCACGACCTCATCCACAGAATGTTGGTTTGGAAACATGGGTATTTTTCCTGAATTAGATTTGATTTCATCGGAACCAACCGTTCGTGAAAGGTAGCCCTCTGCCTCGATCAAATAACATCCGTTATATTGATTGAGTGTCACAAAACCTTCAATTCCAGTTTGATTCAAGGTTGATTGACCATCACAACTTTTCACCACAGCCTCTTGCAGCGGAAGGTTAGTATTTTGGTCGTAGATATACAATTTTTGGGCATATAACGCCCCATTTAGGACCATAGCCCAAGTCCCCAACAAAAGGGCAACATATAATTTTTTCACGATTTATTTCTATTAATTAAAACTAATACTGATTAAATTGATTAGCGGTAATTAGCAGAAATTCGGGGGTGGTGATAGGTTGTTTAAGCAACTTTCTTGAATAGAAAACAGGTAATGGAATCGATTTTCTTCTTGGATTAGTGACAGGGTAACCCCTTCCCTGTTCAAGGGGTCATGCGGTTCCATAACAAACTTTAACCAACTTATTTTAAGGAGTTGCTGAAAGGGATTCTGCTTCCCTTTTCCTGACTGTATGTATCGGTTAACAAGCTCTAACTCCGCCGTATCTTTAACGCATTTAATCACCTTTCCTCCACGAACGGTTTTAATGTAAATCACGTCGTAATACTCCCCTTGATGCACAAACTCCTTCTTACCCTCATGCCATGAAAGCGTGGAAAACGCTGCATCGGTAAAGAACATTTCTTGCGCATCGATGGACTCTGGGTGCTTTTTAATTTCCTTCATCATGTGTCGTTTCCAACGCTTTTGCTGTAATAGAAACATGGGTCCAAGTAGGATTACTTGAAGAAAAACCAACACCATGAATGAAGCGAACACCTTTTTCATTTCGCGTAAAATTAATGATTATTTTCGAACCATGGAACAGCATCTCCAGGCTCCAAAAACCTACCGTTATGAAATTCAGGAGCTTGAACATGAGCACCTTGTGATTGCCTTGCACGGATACGGACAACTCGCCAAGTTTTTCCTTCGAAAATTCCAAGGGCTTCAATCCGGCTGTCGGGTGCTTGCTCCCGAGGGACCTCACCGCTTTTATTTGCAAGGATCTAGCGGACGGGTGGGCGCCAGTTGGATGACCAAGGAAGCCCGAGAACTGGACATTCAAGATAACCTCGTGTGGTTGAATGCCTTGTTGAATGAACTGCAAAAAAGCTATTCACCGAAGAAAATTACTTTATTAGGATTTTCGCAAGGAGCTGCCACAGCCGCAAGATGGTATCAGCAAAACCCAACAGCCTTTGACCAGCTCATTTTGTGGGCGGCGGTTTTCCCACCCGATATTGATGCCGGAACCTTTCCGAATGGAAAACCCTTGCATTTTGTATTAGGCACGGAGGATGAATATTACCAAGGGGAGGCAGCGGTAGAACTCACAGCATTGTATAAAACCCTCGGATTTGAGGTGCATACCTATGAGGGCAAGCACGATATTGAGGCGGGGGTATTGTCCTCAATATTAACTAAGTAGCCTTTTGCTCGCGAATGATTTTTCGAAAGATACTCGGCACGAAACGTTTCAGATACACCGCTAAAATCTCTTTTTTCCCAATCAACACCTCCGGTTTGTTTTTTCGAGCCGCACGCACAATTTGACGCGCGCATTCTTCCGCCGACATTCCGGTTTCTTGGTTGTGGTCCATGGCGTTGTGTTGCTGTCCTTGCGCATTGAGTGCACTGATGGAAATCGGCGTATTGATCTTTCCAGGGCAAACCATGGTAACGAATATGCCATTCCCTTCTTCCTCCAGGGCTAAACTTTCAAAAAAACCATGCAGGGCATGTTTAGAAGCCGCATACGCCGAACGTAAAAAGAAACCAAATTTCCCCGAAATGCTGCTGATGACAATGATTTGCCCCTTCGTTTCTCGAAGCGTTGGAAGCAAGGCCTTGGTTAACCCCACCGCGCCAAAGAAATTGACTTCCATGATTTTGCGGTCCACCTCAATAGCGGTTTCACCCACCAAAGAACGTTGGCTAATACCTCCATTGTTCACGAGTACGTCTACCCTACCCACCTGATTAATAAAGGATGAAACCACCATATCCACCTTCGAAAGATCCGTCAAATCCAAAGAAACTACGGTGTGAATTTCGGCATTGGGCAAGGATTCCTTTAACTGTTGTAATTTCTCCACATTGCGCGCAGCAAGAACCAGAATTGCGCCTTGATTTGCGAATTCTCGAGCCATCGCTTCTCCAATTCCAGAGGAGGCTCCGGTAATCCAAACGACTTTGTTGTGATAAGAACGCATACTCAAAGGTAATGAAATATGGATAGAAAGACATTAGGACGAAAGGACATTTAGACAGAAAGACGTTAAGACATAAAGACGATAGGAAAATGCGGTCCCTGAGTCCGCCTCGGCGGACCGAAGGACGTATCGATGGGCCGCTTTACATGCATCCTAAAGTCCTAACATCCTAATATCCTAACATCCTTAAGTCCTAATATTTATTACTTTTGAAAAAAAACGTTATGTCAATTTCCTCAATTGTCTCCCATTTTCAAGAAGCCGAATCCGTACTTAAGCAATTTCAAACCGATGAAAATTTCACGAAAATAGAGCAGGCTATTGAGTGGATGTCGAAGGCTATTCAAGGCGGTGGTAAAATCATTTCATGCGGGAACGGAGGTTCTATGTGCGATGCCATGCATTTTGCGGAGGAACTCAGTGGTCGATACCGAAACAACCGTAAAGCGCTCGCCGCGATATCCATTTCCGACCCTTCCCATTTGAGCTGTGTGGCTAACGATTATGGATACGACTTTGTCTTCTCCCGCTTCATCGAAGGCATAGGAAACTCAGGTGATGTGTTGCTCGGGATTTCTACTTCCGGAAACTCAAAAAACGTAATCCATGCCGTGGCCACAGCCAAAGAAAAAGGAATGAAGACGGTTGTTCTCACGGGAAAAGATGGCGGTCAATTGGCTTCCTTGGCGGATCTTGAGATTCGTGCACCGTACAGCGACTACGCCGACCGCGCTCAGGAAATCCACATTAAAGTGATTCATGCCTTCATCGATGGCATAGAACGAACATTAGGATTGTAAAACACGGCCTTTTAACCGAGGGTCAAAAAGACATTCTCCCCCAAATTTCTTGCGTCGTTTTGCCACGAAATCGTACAACTTGTCGCGCATCCAACGAGGCAACAACCATCCCAAATATAAAAATCCCCAATACCATTTTAAGGTAGGTATCAAGCGCAATACTGCCGTTGATCGAACATACAGTTTTTTTCCATTGAAATAGTACACTGTGTCTTCGTTCATCGCATACTCGGGATGCTGCGCTAACCAATCTAAGGTCGTTTGTTGCTGTTGCGCGGAGAAATAAAGTGCAGGAGCACACTCTTGGTCGAGGAT
>JBJTWL010000141.1:0-3852 GCA_046081745.1 Flavobacteriales bacterium
ATGAAAGCCGCAGGGTTTGGGCGTATTATCAATATTATTTCAACTTCCGTAAAACAACCGCTAGCCAATTTAGGGGTATCAAACACCATTCGGGGTGCAGTAGCGAATTGGAGTAAAACCATGGCGAATGAATTGGGACAATTTGGGATCACAGTGAATAACGTGCTACCTGGGGCAACCCATACTGGGAGGTTGGAAGAAATTGCAGGGGTTCGTGCACAAAAAACAGGTGAAACTATAGAGGAGATTTTCACCGATATGGGTAAGGAATCACCCATGAAACGAATCGCTCAGCCGGAAGAAGTTGCTTCGGCAGCGGCCTTTTTAGCTTCAGAAAAAGCGTCTTACATCAATGGAATTAATTTACCGGTCGACGGGGGACGAACAAAATCACTTTAATTTTTTGTTTTTTGCTTCATGTGTATGCGGTATGCAATGATACCAGGCAACAGAACAATATAACAGAACGCTAATGCCCATCCCCAAGGCGTTAAACGAAATGATTTCACCCCATCTAAATCACCCGGGTTCAAGCCCATTCCAACAAAATAACTGAGGCTTAAATTATGGTCGGTCAGTGTTACTGTGGATATCCCTCGAGAAAGCACGATTTCACCAGGAAACAAATTGATAGGTAAGGTGAATAAAATGATGGAAATACCGATCGATAAACCGATAAATATGATCCAAGGGGAGATTCTTTTTTGCATGTATGTTGTTTCAGGTACAAATTTAGTTTATTTGCACTGAATGAAAATAGCCTATGTTTGTTCTTCATTAAGTCTAGGGGGCTTAGAATTAAATCACCTCCGCAATGCCTTGTGGATGCAAGCGCGCGGGCATGATGTGTTGCTATTTGCACCAGAAGAAAGTCCCTTGTTTAAAAAAGGATTTGATGCCGCATTATCGTGCTTTCATATCACACACCAACGCAAATATTATGCATGGCGCGCCGCGATCTCCTTGGCACGCACCTTAAAAAAAGAACAGGTAAGCCATGTGTTTATCCGAGACAATCGCGACATGAGTATGTTGGCTACCGTAAAAGCAATATTAGGTAAAGCGATAGTTACGGCCTATTTTATGGAAATGCAATTGGGGGTAAAGAAATCAGGCATCCTTCATACCATTCGATTTAATTACCTAGATTTTTGGTTTTGCCCCTTGCCGTTTTTAGAAAAACAGGTAAACGAATGGACACGGATCAATGCATCAAAAGTACATTTAGTGCCTTCGGGCATCGATCGTTCATCGATTAAAAGCATAGAAAAAGGGGTAGCACGAACGCAATTAGATTTACCGCTGCACGGATTTATTTTTGGTTTGGTGGGAAGATTCGATGCACAGAAAGGTCAACTTTTGTTGCTTGAGGCTCTTCAGCGATGTGAAAATGCTGCGATTAATTTGGTCTTTTTGGGCGAGCCTACCCGAAATGAAACCAACCAGGTGATGGAAAGGATGGAATCCTTTATTGCGGAACATCACTTAGCGGATCGGGTATTTATTCGTCCGTTTATGCAAGAAGTTGGCGTATTTTATTCCGCTTTAGATGCCTTAATTATGGCGACCAAGGCAGAAACCTTCGGAATGGTAACCTTAGAGGCCATTGCCCATGGAATACCAGTAGTGGGAAGTCATGCAGGGGGAACTCCGGATCTACTTAACCAAGAAGCCTTCGGACGCTTGTTTGAACCGCTGAATGCAGCAGACCTCGCTGTACGGATGAATGAAATGGTCTCCAACCCAGTTGTTTTCAATCCAGTGTTGTGGGAACAGCATGTGGCGCGCTTTGATCACCATGCGGTTTGTAAATCAATTGAACAGATTGTATCTTCGAAGGCATGAAGGGGCTAAAATCTGATATGTACTCAAGCAAGCAGCGCTGGAAAGTATTTTTGTTAATGCTTGCCTTGTTCATAGTTGGTGGTTCGTTGGTGCTTTCTAATTATATGGTTTCTAAAATCGCGGATAAAGAAACTGCTAAGGCAAAACAATGGGCCCAAGCTATACAAAAAAAGGCCGAATTGGTTCGCTTTTCTCAACGAACATTTGCTTCGCTTCGTGCCAAGGAACGAGAACGCATGGAGCTCATTGTTGCGGCACAAAAAACCTTGTTGAATCCGAGTAATTTAGGGCTTAATCAAGACGTGGATTTTGCCTTGTCCATCATCAACAGCAATGTGGATATCCCGATCATATTATTAGACGACCGCAATCAAATTTCTCAGTACAAAAACATATGGTCAGATCCAAAAGAAGAGCAAGCCATTGACCCCAAAAAACGGGATGAATTGCTTCGAAAAATGGCTCTAACCTGGAAAGCTGCGGATAGGTTCTTTACCCTTGAAGTATTTGATGGTTTTTTCATGACCTACACTTATGATGAATCTGAGACGCTTAAAGCCTTAGAGCAACAAAGTGACTCGTTAATTCAGGCATTTAACAAGGACTTGATTAATGATTCGCGCTTGATGCCGGTTATTTTAGTGGATTCCACAAAAACTCAGGTTTTAGCCTCTAATCTCTCAACCTCCGAAAAGCAAATACTTGCTGATTTAACTGGCTATGCTGAACGCAACGAACCCATTAAAATTGACTTAGGGAATCAAATCCAATGGTTGTTTTATGATCAGAGCCCGGAAGTCAAGCAATTGCGTTGGTTTCCGTACATCCAGTTCGGTTTAATTGCCTTGGTTGTTTTGATTGGATATTTGGTGTTTTCTACCTTCCGCCGCGCCGAACAGAATCAGGTTTGGGCGGGTATGGCCAAAGAAACGGCCCATCAGTTGGGTACGCCATTGTCCTCACTCTCTGCATGGGTTGATTTATTGGAAGCGCAAGCGGTAGACAAAGAACCCTTGGATGAAATGCGGAAAGATTTGCTTCGCCTTGAAAAAGTTACGGATCGGTTTTCTAAAATAGGCTCTGAAACCAAGTTAGAATCGGCGGATGTTGTGCTTACTGTTACGCAAGTACTCGATTATTTAAAAGTGCGCTTATCCAATAAGATCGATATTCGCATAGAGCAACCTACCGAGGCTTATACGGTTCCCCATAACATAGCCCTCATGGAATGGGTGATTGAGAACATCACAAAGAATGCCGTGGATGCCATGGAAGGTGTAGGGTCGTTAACCGTACGGTTTGAAAAAGAAGGGGGGTGGATTCACATTGAATTCGAAGATACCGGAAAGGGGCTCTTACCCAATCAATTTAAAACAATTTTTCAGCCGGGGTATAGCACTAAAAAACGAGGGTGGGGCCTTGGCCTTTCCCTGGCTAAACGAATTATTGAAAGCTACCACAAGGGTAAAATTTTTGTGCTCCGTAGCGAACCGGGAATAGGCACCACCTTTCGAATTAGCTTGCCTTTATAGGTTCTCTAAATCTGGAACCCGCATCGCGACAAAGGATTTCAGTACCACTTCACCTACGCCTGGAACATCCACATGAATCAAGTAGACGCCGCCTGAAACTGGAATGTTTGCCTCATTGCATAGGTTCCAATCTTGATAGGTGATTGGGCTATCTTTCTTGAATTGACGCAAGCGTTTGCCTTGTGCATTATAGATGGTAATGGTACAGCGTTCGGGTAAGTTGGTGATTTTTACCTTGGTGTCTAATTTCGTGCGTTCGTAATCAGAATAGGCGAAGTATGGGTTGGGAACGACATTGATTAATTTTAATCCTTCCTTCAATGCATCATGCGACCCAACTTCTGTGGCAATCTCATCCATCGACCATCCGTACATCGGCTTGCCACCGTTTGCACCCGTTGCCGTGAAGTTCTTGTATTCTTTATTGATGCGTAACTTGATGGTTACAGGGGTAGACAATAAGGTTTGACCTGGC